>CAMLEX010000057.1 GCA_946479055.1 uncultured Bacteroidota bacterium
ATACTTGCTGAAAATAATTCTTGTTCTACCTTATTGAAGCTACCTGCTAACAGTGGAACTTTCTGTCGAAATTGGGTGCTTTACAACTGTACTGCTTTTCTCACTCTTTGAATAAGATGCCAGCGTTGTGGCAGTTATTGTTGTAAAAAAGACGACAGAAAGTAGTGAAACAAATACAAGTGCTAAAGGATAACCGAGCCTCTTCATATGAATGAATTTGCAATTAGCAGTAAATATTATGCCAAAGCGAAAAAAGGAAAAGGTTTCTACAGATTTTAACTAAAAAATTTAAAAAAAAAATAATATTAAGTATTTTACCTTATCCAGTTGAGAACTAAAGGAGTCATAAATCGATAAGACAGTCCTATTTCGTTGCAAATACTAATTGCTGCTTCTGTCAGCAATCCCATCAACGACAATCCGGTTTATATATTAACCATAAAAAATTAATAGCAAATTTTGTCAGGCAATGGCCTTATTCATTTCCCATTCTTTTCTGCCCAAGCCAGCAAATACATGTCTTTCGCTGTGATAAGAAGAGCGAACAAGCGGACCGCTTTCAACATAATCAAGACCGATAGTGTAACCTATCTCACGGTATTCTGCAAATTCATCCGGATGTACAAACCTTTGTACGGGTAAATGTTTATGTGTTGGTTGAAGATATTGACCAATTGTAACAACATCGCAGCCATTCTCACGAAGATCTTTCATGGTTTGTATCACTTCTTCTTTTTTCTCTCCAAGACCCAGCATGATACCACTTTTTGTTCTTCTCCCACCCTCTTTTAATATCCGTATCACTTCCATACTACGCCAATATTTAGCTTGTATGCGCACCTGCCTGGTTAAACGTTCTACCGTTTCAATATTATGGGATACTACTTCCGGAGCCGCTTCAATAATGCGTTCAATATCTTCTTTTTTACCCTTAAAATCAGGGATCAATGTTTCTAATGTAGTATCTGCATTCAGAGCTTTCACCGCCCTGATCGTATTTTGCCAAATAATAGAACCGCCATCTTTTAATTCATCCCTATCCACTGAGGTTATAACCGCATGCTTCACTTTCATCAGGTAAATAGCTTCAGCTACACGCTGTGGTTCATCCCAATCCAAAGGTTCGGGCCGGCCAGTAGCTACCGCACAGAATCCGCAACTTCTTGTACATACATTTCCCAATATCATAAACGTAGCTGTTCCTGCTCCCCAGCATTCACCCATATTGGGGCAGTTACCGCTTTCACAAATAGTATGTAGTTTATGTGTATCTACAAGGTTTCGGACATGCTTGTAACTTTCGCCTATAGGCAGTTTTACCCGAAGCCAATCGGGCTTTTTTACTCTTGTAGTTTTTTCATCGATAACCGAAACAACGGGAAGTTCTGTCATACTGCAAAAATACGTGGAAAGCTGAAGATTAATATTGTGGCTTCAAGTGATCTTATTTACGCCGGCCAAAAAGAAAGGCAATGTAGCCCTGAAAAAACAGTCGTTTATCATTCTGAAAGGCCATAATTTGAATTTTTGATGCATAAGCCTCTATACTCATACCTATTTCCAATGCGGATACAGACTCATTATATCTTCCAAAATCAAAACGCATCCCAGCTTTGGCAAATGCGCCGGGCTTTACTTTTATCTCACTCCATCCCTTTCCAAAGCCCCCGCCAGAAATAATAGCACTTTGATCAAGAAATAAAGCACTGTCTTCGACAGAATATTTTATCGTTTTTTGTTCATTATTATTTGCCGGATCTTGTACATCCAGGTAATAAGGACGTAATAAACCAACGGACAAACCAGCATTGTAAATAGCTGTAACAGCCACCCCGTTTTTATTTCCTTTTTGTCCTAATATGTATTGCTGGCCAAATCCTAATGTTATCGGGTAAAAATTATTGATCTTACCATATATATAAGGGTTACCAAAAATGAAACTGCCTCCCAGTAATTTTTCTTCCTTATTATTTTTTATTTCCGTAATGTCAATCCTATAAATAGTTGTTTTCCTGTTGCTTTTCATCCTTCCCAATTCATAAAAAGCCCCATATCCATTAGTACGAAGCTGAATTCCGAAAATGCTTTGTTTTTGATAAATTAAAACACCTTCTTCAGCCTGGCGTACCAGTTCATTTATTTTTTGGCGTTTGGCCTCCTTCTTCTCCCTTCTTTGTTCACGATTACTTTGGGCAAAAGAACTGATGGCAATTGAGGTGATAATGATAATCAGGCTAAGTTTCTTCACAGATCGTCTGTTTGATTAATGTTAGTAACGTAAATTTAGGGCAAAAATTGAAATGACATCAACAGTAGTTTATAATAATGAGTTGAGAACGACCTGTACACACCTGAAAAGTGGCTCTGCTTTTGAAACAGACGCCCCGGTTGACAATAATGGAAAAGGCGAAAGATTCTCCCCGACCGACCTGTTGGCTACCAGCCTGGCCACTTGTATGGTAACAGTAATGGGCATCAAAGCAAGGACGATGGGCTTTGACCTCACGGACATTAACGTGGAAGTTTTGAAAATTATGAAAACCGATCCCCGCAGGGTTGGTGGAATAGAATTAACATTTCATATACCTGATTCCCTGAACGAAATAGATGAAAAAACCAAAACAATATTGAAACATACAGGCAATACCTGCCCTGTTATGCAAAGTATTCATCCGGATATTGAAGTCAAAGTAAATTGGGGAAGCTGGAACTAAGAAAATTTGGGAGTTTCATGTCTTATGTATCATTTAGCAAGGAATAATTCATAAGAATGATTTTAACTAAGTTGTAATATTCACATTAATAGTATTTGCTTCTCTCATAATAATGCCCGGCTATCTCCGGGCATTATTATTTTTTGTGCCTGCAGGCAATTCATTCATCTCTTTGAGCAGTTGATGCCAGAATACTTTTGATTATAGTATCATCCGGTTAACTTTTGCTTTTTTAAAAAGGATAACAGGATTTGACATGAATGTATTGGTGATTGAATATGAAAAAGGGATGGCACAAAAGATAAAGGATTTGCTCTACCAGATAGATGATTCTATTCATGTTGTCGGCGTTACAGACGATATGTTTTCTGCGGCTGAATGGTTGACAAAAAATAAGATACCCGATCTTATACTCGCTAATGAAAGTGTAATGGCCGGTGTAGAAACAGAAAGCAGCAGGAAGATCAGGGCCATGGTTACTTTTTCCACTATTACGGAAGAATACAATTTTGCTGCTTTCAGATATAAAACCATCCGGCAGATATTAAAGAATATGCCCGCTACAGAAGAAAGATTATTAAATTTTGACAAATATTGGGATACCGGCGACAAGCCCCGGACTGCCACGGCTTATAAAGAACGATTTCTTGTCAAACAAGGGCAAAGGCTAATATCTATTCCTGTAAATCAAGTAGCCTATTTTTTTTCCCAGGAACGATTTATCTTTTTAAAAACTTTTGACAATCAAAAATTCCTGTTGGAGTATCGCATAGAACAACTTGAAAGTCTTCTTTCACCTGCTATCTTTTTCCGCATTAATCGCTCTTTCATTATTTCTTTGCCAACGGTAAAAGAGATACATTCTTATTTTGGCAACCGGTTTAAGCTTTACCTCTCTCCTTCTGCCGATAAGGATGTTATTGTCAGTAGAAAAAGAGTAAATGATTTTAAAGAATGGCTTGGAAGATAATTTATTCCAGGTAAAATTATTTTTTGAGACATCGGAGGTTATCCAGCCTTTCAAAGTTTTTATTCATGTTTGATTTCGGGCATTTCATGCAGGATTTTATCTATTTGCTTCGCTATCGGTTGTATCCTGCTAAATGGTTCAATAGTTTAATGTTGTAAACATCCGATATCAGGTCATCGGCCAACCGGATAGATTAAGGCAATACTCTGAAAAACCAGGTAGCATAACATCCTGCACAGAACCGGCCTTGCTATTTATTGCAAGCAATACAAAGGTTGCATCGGTGATCTTCATCTTAAATGATCCCCTATGAGGAAAGCTACTTTTATCTTTCTCCTGTTATTTTTTTGCAGATCTGTTATTATTTTTTCACAATGTCGCACTGCGCCGCCGCCGCCAGATTGTAACGGCACTGAACCATTGGTACTGGATAATGAAACAATAAATAAAGGATCCGGTAAATGGTATTATGGCAGTACTTCTGTATTCAACAGCCTTACATTAAATGGAGGTACCCTGGTGGTATGCGGAGATCTTACTATCGACAAATTTTATATGGATAGCGGCACTGTCTATGTACGCCCCGGGGCCCGGTTTGTAATTGGCAGCGGCATTGGAGCAGGCCTTGTACTGAAAGGCAACTCGTCTATCTACAATTATGGCACTTGTGAAGTGCAACGCAACCTGTCACTTGATAATGGGTATGCTACAGCCGCTACGCCTAACATAGTTATCAATGCCACATCATCCTCGGTTTTCAAAATGTCGAATCAGTATCTTGTCATTAACAACGCTTATTCATGGTTTGTAAATAATGGTTCCGCTGAATTCTGGGGTATTATAACTGATCAGCAGTCTTCTGCTGGTTCCGTTTGTCTGGGCCAGGGAAGCTCAACCCGCATGGCTGTTTTAATCAATAAGATTGCTGATAGCTATCGTGTACCAATTGCCTCGGCTTGTTTAAATGTCCACCAATTTTCCCAGTTTAACAACAAGCTTACTAACGATCCCGGTTTATCCGTTTGCCTGGGAAGTGGCCATAACTCTTTTTCAGGCTGCGGTGGATGTCCTGCTAACAATTGGGGCGCAGCACAGGTTTTTACCAATTGTATGGGCTGCGTTTCACTGACTGTATTAAGCGTTCAATTTACCTCCTTTACTGCTTTGCAAACGGTAAATGGAGGAACCAAATTGTCATGGCAGTTTACTCCGGTTACAAGAAATGCAGTTTTTAAAATTCAAAGATCTGCTGATGGAAAAAACTATCAGACCATTGACAGTTTTATTGTAAAAGACGAAAGCGCATCGTTATTTAATACAATTGATAAAACTCCGGCATCCGGAAATAATTATTATATGATAAAATATATTAACCCTGCTACCGGCATAGCCACCAGTAGCAAGCCTGTAAAGGTATTTTCAGGAACTATCAATGGTTTTACACTATTCCCAATGCCTTTCGGTGATAAATTCTTTATTAGTGATGTGAACAGAGCGGAACAAATAATATTGACCGACCTGGCCGGAAGAAATATTCTGATTCGTTACTTACCAAAACCCGGAGCAAAGCTGATTGAAATAGATGTGCTGGAAAAAATTCAACCAGGAATATATATCATTCATATACGAACCGACAAAAGTGTTATGGCCAAGACGATTTTTAAAGAATAGTATTATTTATAAGCCGGGTAATTACCATAATAATTGCCCGGCTTTAATTGGTTTGTTTCAATATGGAATTTCCAACAGAACATTCCAGGCATCTTTTTTTTATGCAATACTCATTTTTTAGTTCAATCAATGCCTGCGAATCCCATGCATTTTTATTTTCAATATGTAATTGTTGAAAACCTTTGGTGATCAGGTTTTTTTCAGCCCCAATTTCTTCCAGGCATTGTAATGCCTTGTCTTTATATTTATTTTCGTTAAGATAATTTCCGTAAGCAAAAAGAACGGGAGCCACCGTGTTAATGATGATGTTGTCGATCATAGTTGCACCGATCTTTTTCGTTTTAAAGGTGGATGTTTCATCAAACTGATAATGATAATGCCAGTAATCGTTAGCAGTTACTTCAAAAAAATATTTTATCTCCTTCGCTGAAGCCGCTTCTTTTATTTTTGAAAAAAGATGCGCCGACTCATGTACCAGCATAGCCAGTTCAGCAAGTCGGATCGTTGGGAAGTTTCCGGGCCTCATGCGCAAAGAAAACAGGGGCAATTGTATGGGCTGAATATTGTATTTGCTTTGTAAAAATTGATACTCTTTCTGCAACATCTTAGGATAATTTTCTTCAAATTTTTCTTTCAGTAATCCCGCTTGTCCTAATAGCAATGCTTCTAACTGGTGTATCTGGTTTTTATGTTTGGCCAAAACACTGAGTGGTATCGACCTGGCAATAGCTTCAAACGCTTCAGCATTTACCTTCATCCCAAAATTTCTGGCCAGCATCCACCAAAAAGTTTCTTCCCAATGATAATTATTTTGTTGCAGGAAATTTTCAACGATCGTCGCTTTTCGCAGCAAGCGTTCCACCAGTAATCTTTCTTTCCAGTTTTTCCACGTAATGTCACGAACCGAATGAATACTTTTTTCGCAGGGAATAAACGCCGGTGATTGCATTAATTCTTCGTACCGCTGCAGTAATATTTTAGCCACCCTGCTTTTTAGTTCAATTACCGGAACTGATATTGGAACATTTTCCCGCCTTTCATCTGCAGACTCAATAGCTATCAGGTTACGACTGCCATCATCTTCCCAAACAACATGAAGAATGACATTATCATAATTTTTGTCTTCGTGATGTTTGTGTTTTTTCCAATCAGACGTTTTAATATGTAGTTCAATTGTTCCTGCCCAGGTTGTGTTACCGATAAGGATCTTGGCATTAGAGAAATCCGGGCCCTGGTGATTGTTATATTGACCAGGCATAATAACCTGTACAAGTTCGCCTTCGGAAGTGGTTAGTTCATTCTTGTTGAAATACTGAAATTGCCAGATGAAATGAAGCAGACGTTCGGTTATAGACAAGGTTTTAAAGTTTTGGAGTCATTAAGTTATGAATACATTTACAATTAATCAACTTAACTCCTGAACCTAAAGCTAAAACTTCTTCAGTTCCTGCACTACCCTGCTTACAGGCAAACCCATTACATTATAAAAATCACCATTTACTGATTTGATACCTACAACGCCGATCCATTCCTGAATGGCATAAGCACCGGCTTTATCAAAAGGCTTGTATTTGTCAATATAAAATTCAATTTGTTCTTTCGTTAATTCATGAAAATAAACATCAGTGGTATCTGCAAACGCAATTTCCATTTTTCCCTTGCTGATAACTACACCTGTTGTTACGGCGTGTTTGCTGCCTGAAAGGTCCTGCAGGATCGCAATAGCATCCTCCCTGTTTTTTGGTTTGCCGATAATGCGATCATTCAACACAACAATGGTATCAGCCGCCAGTATAATGGAATCAGCAGGCACTATTTTCTGAACAGCCAATGCTTTTTGCCGGGCTATATGTATGGCAACTTCATCCTGTGTCAAGCCTTGGGGATAGGTTTCTTCGGTTTCTTTTACCACAATTTCGAACGGAATCTCCGCCCATTCCAGCAACTGCTTCCGACGTGGCGATTGTGAAGCGAGAATTATTCTTGTCATAAATAAAAATAAAAAAAGATCATCGAAAGAATTCCGGTAAACATTACAAGCTTTGTCCAGCTACTCAGCTTATGATATTCCTGTACAGATGAGGCTTTGAATAATTTTAAAAAAATATAAAGCAACGGAACAATGATCATTAAAATACAATAGACTACCGCCCACCACCACTGGAATTGCAAAACATAAACCTGTACAATCACGAGCATCGAAATCAGAATGATCATCCAGACGGCTATATATACCTTCGCTGCGTTTGCGCCCCAAACGATGGGCATAGTACGACAGCCGTAACGGACATCGCCGGGCATGTCTTCAATATCCTTTACCGCCTCACGAATCAAAGAAATGATAAACGCAAAACCTGCATATAAAAAAGCAAAGCGGAATAGTTTTGGCTGACCGGGATGGGCTGCCCCAAATGCATCGGATACCGAAACTTTAGAGAAAAAAATTAAGAGAATAGTCCAGGCAGTAAGAACGGATATAGCAATATTACCGATCAGCAATTTTCTTTTGAAGGTGGTGGAATAAAACCAAAGCATGATAACACAAAAAATATTTCCCAATACCAGGTACCATTTATCAAGCACAGGCAATGCCAGCATTGTTAGTAATATACCGGTGATGCTGAGTATAAAATGCCAGGCTATAGCCCAGCGGCGGTTGATCACTTTATCCACAACCATTCTTTCCGGCTTGTTCACTTCATCAATATTGATATCAAAATAATCATTGATGATATAACCGGCAGCAGCTATCAACAGGGAAGCGAATACCAATAAAATAAAACGCCTGTTATCATCGGCGGGAATATTGCCCTCGTACAACGGATAATAAATACAAAACTGGAAAAGCAATTGGGTTAATGCAATAAACAAAAGATTGCGCAGTCGGATCATTTTCAGGAAAGCTGCTATCAATCTCATGAATATTTTTTTTTTGAAAGATACACTAAGTAAGAAGTATGAACTACGAAATGGGTTGAGTTTCTGCTAACGGGAGGCTATATCTTCAGTGTGTTGCCAATCACCTCTAAACCTCATTACCTTTTCAATTACATCTCTCACGCAACCATAACCACCATTTACAGGTGAAATATATTTGGATATTTCTTTGATTTCTATAGCAGCATCTGCAGGACAGGCAGGTAATCCAACTACTGACATGCCCGAAAGATCCGGAATATCATCGCCCATAAATATTATTTCTGCCGCTGTCAGGTTATTGTTTGCAATAAATGTTTCTACAAAAAATCTCTTATCTAACACTCCCATGTGTACATCCTTAATGCCTAATTTATTCAGCCTGTCAATAACCGGAGAAGCTGCGGCACCTGAAACGATTATTACCCGGTAACCTTTTTTTATAGCGAGTTGCAAAGCATAGCCATCCCTGATACTCATATGACGTGCCTGCAAACCATTTTCTAATACCAACACAGTACCATCTGTCAGAACGCCGTCAACATCAAAGATAAAAGTGGTGATATTTTTAAAAAGGTCCATTGAATTTAGTTGAATAGTTAACAAGTTGACTCGTTGATAAGTTCTCCTTTTTCATTTAACCTATCCACACTTAACTTGTCAACTTTATTTCTGATTATCTCTCCATTCATATACCCAGGCGCTCTGGATCATTTCCAGATGTCCTTCCGTACTCTGTTCACGGGTGCCTTCAAACCCCGGGATCTGCAATATCCATTCCAGCAAGTCCGTAAAGCGGATACGATAAATTTTCCCTTCGTTAAACTCATCGCCAAAACGTTCATAAAGTTTCAGAGCAATATCTTCATGATCGTTCCAGTGTATGGGGGGTTCAAAATGACTCATAATTAAAACAGAAGTCTGAGGTATGATACCAGAGGTCAGAATCAGACTTCTTACTTCTGACCTCTTACTTCTTTTTTTATTCTCCTAAAAATTGTGTTTGATCTGGTAATGTTACTTCAATCACTCCATCTCCGTCAAGCAACAGCGATTGACATCCTAATCTTGAATTTAAGGTTGGATTTACGGCCCTGTCAATAAAATCTTCTTCTCTATCCGTTAGTTCATCGATACTATCCATTCCACCTTCAATGTATAAGTGACAGGTGGTACAGGCGCAAACACCACCACAGTTATGATGAAGTTCAATATCGTTTTTCAGGGCTATTTCCAGCAAGGTTTGACCCGCCTCAATATTATCCAACGTAACGGGTTCCAGGTCCTTTTGCTCAAATTTAAACTTGATCGTATACATCTTTCCTTTTTCGTTTCAGGCTGCAAATGTATTGGAAAAACAATGAATACGGCCTATTGTCTGCAAAAAATGAAGTGGATATATCTCATCCAAAATAGTTTTCGCTACGGCTTACTTTGTTGCTGTATGCTCTCTGTTAACAATTGGTAAATTCGCTGAAGATGAGGATGATCTTTCAGCAAATCAAGATGTTTCTGAATAGTTTCCTGGTCATTCCGGGTAGCGGGGCCTGTCATTGTTTTGGAAGGAGAAGTAGTTTTTAAACGGGCTGTCGTTTCTTCAATCAATGGAAGCAATTGGTGAAAATTAATCCCTTCCTTTTGACAATATTTTTCAGCAAGTACATAAAGATGATTGGTAAAATTGCTGACTACTACGGCAGCGACATGTAATTTCAACCTGTCTTCAGTTCCTGCCGGAATAGCTTGATCATAAGAAACGGATTGAGCAAGTTTCTGCAATACGCTTGTCGCCAGATTATCATTTCCTTCATAAAAAACAGGTATTTCCGGAAGGCTGCTTATTTCTTTTCGTAAGCTTTGCAAAGGATAAAAAACACCGTAATGACTGCTGACATTCTTTAAAATTTCTTTTGGAACAGAACCTGCTGTATGTGCTACTACCTTACCAGGCAGTTTAAGATTCCGGGCTACTTCTTCCAATGCATCATCCGAAACAGCGATGATATAAACATCAGCATTATTAGTAACAAGGCTCATGTAATTGGCAGATTCGGTATCCCATTCATAGGCCAGTTCACTGGCGGCGGAAGCATTACGGCTGATGATCTGTACTATCTTATGACCTGCTGCTGTAAATTTTCTGCCTAATACGGCTGCTACATTTCCAGACCCGATAATAACAATATTCATATTACTGCCGTCTCTTACGGTTGTTTTAACGAATGATAAATAGATTTGCAACATACAACAATCCCGGTCATTTGTTCACCCATATTCTTTTTGTATGAAATTTAAACAAAAAGTAGCGCTTCGTTATATACAAACAAAATTCAGGCTTCTTGCTTCTATCTCCAAAAAGAAGGCAGCTGAAAAAGCATTTGAATTGTTTTGTACACCGCAATACCGGAATGTAAAAAAGTTGCCGGCAATATTTGAAGATGCAGAAAAACTCATTTTCAAATTTCAGGATTTTACTGTAGCAGGTTATCGTTGGAACAAAGGAGGAAGCCGTAAAGCATTGATCATACATGGCTTTGAATCCTCTGTTATCAATTTTGATAAATATATACATGCATTGATAAAAAAGGGATATGAAGTACTTGCTTTTGATGCACCTGCACACGGAAGAAGTTCCGGGAAACAGGTAAACGCAATTATTTACCGCGATTTCATAAAGCATATTTATCACAAATTCGGCCCTATTAATTCAGTGATGGCTCATTCATTTGGTGGCCTTGCTTTAAGCCTGGCTTTAGCAGAAACTAAACATGATGAAAACTCACGGCTTGTTTTGATAGCACCTGCCACGGAAACAAAAACAGCCATTGATCTTTTTTTTCAATTCGTTCGCATCAATGACGAAATGGTAAGAAAAGAATTTGACCAGATTATCACCCGTATCAGCGGCTACCCGGTTTCATGGTTTTCTATCACCCGCACGGTTCAGAAAATAAAAGCAAAAATTTTATGGCTTCATGATGAGGATGATAAGGTAACGCCTGTAAAAGATGTTTTTGCTGTAAAAAATCAAAATCTTCCGAATATTCAATTTGTAATTACGAAAGGACTTGGACACCGGCGAATATACAGGGATGCAGAAGTTGGCAAGAGAATTGTTGAGTTCATGTAACCCTATTTAAATCTACATGAGAGAAATACTTATAAAAAAAGCAAGTTCTTCATTGGCTGCAGCAATCGGAATGGTCGTTCTTCTTATTTTCATAGTTGCTATGCAACATCCTGGACAAAAAAAAGCATATACCTATCTCGCTCTTGGCGACTCTTATACTATCGGGGAACAAGTAAAGGAAAGTGAAAGTTTTCCGAATCAAACGGTTGTACTTCTCCGTGAACAGGGATTTGCTTTTAAGGCGCCGTCCATTGTCGCTAAAACAGGTTGGACAACCGATGAATTAGATGCTGGAATCCAAAATGCAAACCTGCAGCAACATTATGATTTTGTTACTTTATTAATAGGAGTAAATAACCAATACCGCGGTAGAACTGTGGAGGATTACAGGGTACAGTTTGAATCTTTATTAAAAAAAGCTCTTACTTATACTAACGATGATTCGTCCCGCGTGGCCGTACTTTCTATTCCTGACTGGGGTGTTACACCTTTTGCTGAAGGAAGGGACCGCAAACAAATTGCTGAACAAATAGATAGCTATAACGCAGCTAATAAGCAGATTGCCGATAAATATAAGATTCATTATATCGAAATTACTTCCAGTACAAGAGACGCCGTTTACGATTTAAACTTACTTACCGGTGATGGACTGCATCCTTCCGGCAGAGAGTATACAAAATGGGCAAAAAAAATAGCAGCGGTTATTACCCCCGGATTATAATTTTTTTAACAAGCTGATCAAAAAGAGGGTTTTTTATAAAATTCCTTTGTGTTAATTTCCTGTGCTCTATTACCGCCCTCAAACCCTTTGCTGATAAGCGTTCTGAACGTATCCCGATAGCTATCGGGACGACGCAACAGGAAACGTAAAAGCTGGTTTCCAAAAAAAATTATTATTCTTGCTCTAACTTGCGTCCGTCGAAAAGCGGTTTTTAAATAGTATACAACCAATTTTTTAGCATAGTTGTATATAATAATATGGTGTGAATATGGCGAAAAACCTTTTAATAGTAGAGAGCCCTGCGAAAGCAAAAACGATTGAAAAAATTCTTGGTAGTGATTTCCAGGTGAAGAGTTGTTTTGGACATATCCGTGACCTGGAAAAAGCCGGGATGGGTATAGACCTGGAAAATAATTTTGAA
>CAMLEX010000058.1 GCA_946479055.1 uncultured Bacteroidota bacterium
GACAGGTTTTGCAACATTTCGCCCAACGATGCATTTTTACCTCCCACCCGATCAATATCATGGATACCGACTTCATTAAGCTGAAGAGTATAAACATTATTCATTTAAACTGAGTTAAATTAAAGATGATAGATTTTTATAAAAAACTGCCTTGAAAATATCTCATGAAAACTTTATTGCGATCATAAGGGCGTTTGTAGCATCCGCCTTAGACTTGACGTAATAAATAAGGAATAGCAACCCATTGATGGCTGAGTATCTCCGGGCTGCCTCCAATCTAAACTAAACTAACATGGGCTATCTTTTTGCACCTGCATTTGCCGAAGCCACACTTTTTTTCCCTTACATAAAACTTAAAGGTTTGTAGAAACACCCCTCGCAGTCCCTTCTGCTCAAAGGGACGATTGATTGCTTGCTTCACATATTCAATATTGTTTGATCCGTGTCCTTGCATTCATCCAATCGACCGCTTTCACATCGCTCATTTCTTCAAAATGCCTGCCGATAAAAGCGATCTTATCTTTTTCGACGGCGCAATGGATAATAAGCCTGGCATCACCGCTCTCCAATACCTGCAAGTGTACCATATCTACTGCAAGGCATTTTCTTGCCAGCAATTCACTGATTTTCCCGAGTGTTTGCATGGGTGATCTCACCCTCATAATGTAGGCGCAGGATCTTTTTGATGCTTCAGCAGTAATATCCTCAGTCATGGTTTAACAACTTATTCTTTTTCAGCAGCAAATTTTATTCGCTCGGCTTTTTGCGGATCTGATCTACTCTCTTTTTCAAAGCTTTTACTTTCTTCGGATATTTTACTGCGAGGTTGCTTTGTTCCTTATGATCATCCTCCAAATTGTATAATTGGGGGACTTCAGACAAACCACTCTCTACTTTTTTATTTTTGAGAAACTCAGGAGCCTTCCCTCCAGGTTCAATGTATTTCCACTTTCCCCGACGCAACGCAATTACAAAAGCTTCTTCAATCATTTGGTCACGTCCATGTTTCGATTGTCCAAGTAATGCTTTTAGTAAATTCCGGCTGTCTGGTGCAGCACCTTTATTAAGACTCCCTCCTACCAACTTAGTCAATGAAGCAAATAAATCAACCTGACTGAATAAAGCGTCCGTTTTGGAGGGTGCAATTTTAGAAGGCCAGCAGGTGATCATCGGCACCCTTGTACCACCTTCGTAGATACTGTATTTTCCACCGCGATATGGACCGGCTGGCTTATGATTTCCCACCAGTTCTTCCGCCCCATCTTCATATCCATCATTTAACACAGGGCCATTATCACTGGTAAAAATGATTAATGTGTTTTTATCCAGCTTCAATTCTTCCAAAGCCTTTAAGATCTCACCTGTGACCCAGTCTACCTGAACGATAGCATCTCCGCGGGAGCCCATTTCACTTTTTCCTTTAAATCTTGAATTGGGCAGGCGTGGTACATGAATATCATGAAATGAATAATATAAAAAGAAAGGTTGCTCTTTATTTTCCTTTATAAAGGTTAGTGCCTTTTTGGTGAGGATGTCAGGAAATTCTTCATCAATCCACCTTGCTGATTTACCGCCGCTCATATAGCCTATCCTGCTAATACCGTTAATAATGGTATTAGCATGTTCCCTATCAGCTTTCACCCTAAGCAGTTCAGGATGCTCCAGACCTGTTGCATCGTTGCCCACTTTTTTCGAATAGTTTACTTCTATAGGGTCTGTCTTGTCTGCTCTTACAACTCTTCCGTTTTCGACGTAAACAGTAGGGACTCTGTCGCCGGTTGCCGGTAGTAAAAAACTATAATCAAAGCCTATCTCTTTAGCACCAGGCTTTATCTCTTCGTTCCAATTGACATTTCCATCTCCCAACCCTAAATGCCATTTGCCAACTACGGCTGTTTTATAGCCGGCATCCTGGAGCATATCGGGAAGAGTCTGTGTACCAGGGTTGATCAATAATGGAGCGTCCCCCGGCAAAATTTTTGCCTGGTTACGAAATGCATTCGTACCTGTTAACATTGAGAAACGTGAAGGTGTACACGTACATGCTGAAGAATGTGCATCTGTAAATTTTAACCCTGTTTGTGAAAGCTTATCGATATTAGGAGTCTTTACTCCTACAGCTCCATAGCATCCCACATCTCCATATCCTAAATCATCAACATACAGGATAATGATATTAGGCTTTTCAAGTTGTCGCTTTTGCGCAGCAGCACAGCAACAGAAAATAAGAAAAGGTAATACAAAAAAAAGGAAGATTTTCATATACATACATTACATTAGAAAAAAAATTGACATGAGCTGATCTTTTTCGTAGAACTTATATTCATTCAAGGCTTGTACAATTCATATTGATTGGATATAAGATTATGAATGATAAGTGCCTGCCCGGGAATAGTTTTCTCTTTGTATATAAACGGGGTGGCTCCAAAATTCGCAATAACCTCAAGACTGTTGCCAAATTTAGTTCTCTGAACCAAGCGGTTCTTTGTAAGCCAATCAAATTCTGTCATTTCTAATTTTACAGCCACTTCATGTGTTCTTGAAAAAACACTTACATGTTTAGTAATAATGTCCCTGAACTTATTCCAGTTTTCCTCATCGAGATGATACAAAGGAGGTACATTATATAAAATCTCTTTTAACTCTGTGCTATTAATTTCACCTGGTACCTTCAGGCTGCTCCATTCCCAATGATGAGAGGTTATAACAACATTGTTGTACACCAATTGGAAAAGAGGGACGTTAAACCGGTTGTCAAAATAAGTATATAAATATTTTTCTTTTATTGGCGCCTGCATGCCGTATCTTGTAGGAATGCCCCCGTTTTTTGAAAAGTACCCTCCTATATAATATTTCGACTCCTTGTTTTTTCTCATGTCCGGATCACTCCAGGCCACAACCGGTGTTGTCATTCCATGACCATAGGCGATGGTGGCTGCAGCAAAATCATTTCCTACTTCAGAACCAATCACTAATTTATAGGTATCGCGAATCCATGCCATTCTTTTAAGGCGGGCCTCCATATCCTCCTTTTGACTGGTCATTCTTTCCGGAGTGTAATCATCAAGACACTCTCCTGTAGCGTCACAATCTATAAACCAGGAATTAAACTCATGTTCACTGCTTCTAATAACATTTGCCATACGGTCCTTTACTACCGGCATTGATAACACAGGGTTTAGTTTTCTACCTGCCCCTAAAAATCCTCCGGCTGGTTTTCCATTTTTATTCAGAACAAATGCCCTTGTGTATAACGTTGTGTCTTCAAATTTTGCTGTAAGCCATCTTTCTTTACCGGGCTGATGCATGCTATGATAGGAATCATAGGGTCCTATTAAATATCCCTCCGTCTTAGCCTTCGCTACAAATTCAGGATGCATTTCGCCAGGCACCCAATCATTTAATCCAAGCCAGGCTTTTTTTATGCCGGCGGCCTTCATTTCATCCAGCATGGAAAGAGGAGTCCCGCCCCAATCCTGTGCAGGTTTCGTAACATTCGGGTAGGCTGCTATGAACAAAAGTTTATTCAATCGGAAAAGTTCAGTATCATTCAAATTATCGATGCCTTCACTAACCAGTTTCAACGCATCATTACTTAACTGTATATTTTCCCAGGCAGCAGGATTATAAAAATCTTTTCTTATCAATGCTTCACTAAACGCACGGGCTAACAAATTTTTATGATACTTTATTACAAATTCTTCTTTTTTAAATTCATTTAACTGATTAAGAAATTCCCTGCCCGCTTCCGCACCATTTGATGCATTAAAAAGAGTAAATATGTGCCGGGTTGGATTCATGGAGCCGGTTGACAATTCTCTACTAATGTAGTCTTTAAGTAATTTCCACTTTGTTATATCGCTTGCTGCAATAAATTCAGTATTCCATACATAGACATGCGGGGCACCGTATAATTTTCGGACATTAGGATTGTCTTTAGCTTTTTCTTCCAGCGTTATTATTTTACTAGTTTCTTCTACATACTTTTTATAAGTTTTTGCAATAGCAACAGGATTGTTTTGGGTAAGGTAAATTCTGAACCCATATTGTTTATCCTTAACCGTTTCCGGAAAATCATGATTAAATTTTAGTGCCAATGTTCCATCATTGTTAAAAAATTCAAGCTCATTATTGAACATATTTTTAATGACATAAACTAAAGCCATATCATCAAAATTTGTTGCAAAAAACTGCATGGATAATTCCTGCGACCCAGATAATGGACCATTACCTTCCATATGGTCTATCCATTTCGCGTCGTGTGCAGGAATATATTTTCCCTGGTGTAGCGGAATTGTGAATGCATTTATCTTTCCGGCTACATTCGGCCAGAAGAATGCTGTTGGTTTGCTGGCTGATATGTTTACGTCAAGGTACCTGTCGTTTAGTTCCAGACTCACACTAATTCCTTTTTTTACCCAATTCCATGATGCATTTGTTGTGTTATATTCCAGATTACTTACGGTTTCCTTTTCTAAAGCTGTTGAAATATTATACCTGGCTCCGTTTGAACCGATATATGTGACAGCAAATGTTCCGGTGTTGATCTCCACTTTTTTATCACCGCTCACAAGATATATCAGATTTTCAGTCGCTTTTTTTGCACCACAACTTTGGCCTATGATTGATAATATGAATAGCAGAAAATTTTTCATAGTTGATTGCTTAATGTAACAACCTGCTTAGAGTATGCTATATATAATTGAAGGTTAGAAATAATAAAAGCCACACAAATTTCAAAAAGCCTCCTCAATGAAACTGCCAAAATATTTGCTACATTTGATACTATATTATCAATAACAGGATCAATTCATCTCAAACTTGTTAATTTTGGTATATTTGCTAAGCCAATATGATTCCTTTATACCGAAAAATAACCCACTCGCAGCTTACTTCTTTTTCTGCTGTTCTTGAGCACCCGCCCGAGTTTGACACTCCCTGGCATCACCATCCTGAATATGAACTTATATTAATTTTGGGCAGCACAGGGACACGTTTCATGGGAGATAGTATTGCCGAATTTCGGGAGATAGAAATGATGTTGATTGGTCCCAATCTTCCTCATTTCTGGAAAGAAGATCCCTCCAATAAAAACGAAAAGGCTGAAGCGTATGTGATCCATTTCTCAGACGATTTTCTGGGAAAAGAATTTTTCAATATTCCCGAAGGCAAAAAAATAAAGCTTCTTTTAGAGAAATCAAGATTTGGATTAAAATTTCAAAAAGAATTAGAAAGCTTTTGTATAAAAAAAATTAAGGACTTATTTGAGAAAAAAGAATTTGACAGAGTATTAATTCTATTAGATCTGTTAAATACGATAGCTGAATCCGGGGAATTTGAACAGCTATCCAGTCCGGGATTTGTAAATGCCTTTACGGAGAAAAATTCAGACAGGATTAACAAGATTTTTGAATATTCTATTACCAATTTTAAAGAATCCATTGAGCTGGAAACGGTTGCGGGATTGATTTACATGAGTAAACCCTCTTTTTGCAGGTTCTTTAAAAAAAGCACGGGAAAGGCTTATTTTGATTTTCTAAAGGAACTCAGAATTGGTTATGCCTGTAAACTCCTGCAGGAAAGTAATATGACTATCATTCAGATTTGTTATGAATGTGGTTATGAAAACATATCAAATTTCAATCGCCAATTTAAAGAGGTGATACAAACAACGCCTTTTAAATACCGTCAAAATTTTCTTAATCAAGTTGCCTGATACAAAATCCAAAGCCAGTAGTCACGCCTATTTATCATTCATTCTTTTCCGCAGTTGCATTTCCTTTTCTGCACTCCAATAGGCACAATCCAGTTGTAGAAACACAGATGTATAAGGTATCGTCCCGTTTGTTTTTAACACCAGTATCTTAAACAATTTTGCTGAAGCATCCAACCGGCCAAATACTGAATCGTGCAATAGGGTCTCCACAGGTTGAGAACCGAATAGTTTCTGCGACTCATTCGCAAAACTCTTTACGCCCTTGCTTTGCTCTTCAGTAATAAATCCTAATTCTTTATCCCTGTAAATAATTGGTTTTACATGCCCTGACGCATCGACCTGCTGCAAAACATACTTTAACACGGGTAAAAGGTTTTCACCGGTGTTGATGTATTCCATACCCGCAGCATATTGAAAGGGAAAAGCTTTATCTGCAATGATGATCCAGTTGCGATGGCCAAGCAGTGGTAAGGTCACATCAAATTGTTTTTTCCAATTTACAGAACCAGCAGCTTGCTGCGAAGAGGTTTTTAATGGTTGTTTACAGGAAGATACACTCAGCGTTATAAGGGTTGCTACGAAAAAAGTATTTCTCATATTCTTTCAGATTAGTGAATTATAATTACAATGCCTGGTTAGTTTTTATGGCAGGCATTTTGCAAATTGAAGCTCCAATGTTATATCCGCAACGTAATAGACCTATTCGTTTAAGAGCATTCCCCAACAACCTCCATTAATAAAACAAATACAGATTGATAGTTTTTCCCTGTGGCATCACTCATTGCCATTTCACAGGTTTTTCCCGATGAATAATACCCGTCATATGATTTTTCATTTACTTCACAAGCTTCATCTTTTGTGGCACTTTGGGTAAGCAGAGGATAATAAAATCCCCGGTCGCCTGCCATGCCGCAACAACCACTCAAAGCCGGTATATCAGATTTTTCGGCGCAGGCATTACCTATAGTTTGTAATTTTTGCAGCAGGTTCATTTTATATACAGTACAAACCGGGTGAAAAACAATATTCTTTTTTTTCGCTTTAATTTTTAAACGCGGTAATAAATAATCTACCGCAAAATCAATGCTATCGATGAAATGCAGGTTTTTAAAATATGCCTTATTTATTTCCGTCAAATAGGGAAAAGATTGTTGCAGGGAATGTGTACAGGACGTAACATCAACTAATACAGGTAATTTACCTTTTTGAGTCCAGCCCCATAACAGCTCGATGGTTTTATTAACGGTATACGTATATGCAGATGTAAAACCTTTAGATGAAAAAAGCTGGCCACAGCATACCCCTGTAGTGTTAGTAGCAATTAAAATATTCAATCCTGCTTTGTCGCATAGTTTTTTTATCGCTTTATCGATGGAAGAATTATTCTTTTTGTCGGCACCCATCAGGCGGGTTATACATGACGGAAAATAAACTACATCCGCATTAATGATTTCATTTGGTGTAAGTTTAACCGGACCGGTCAAAGAGGATGGCCATAGGGGAAATCTGCGGAATACCTTTTTAGCTGTCACTGTCATATAAAACATGCCTCTACCACCCGTAACTTTGTTAATAGTATTTCCTGCATTTAAACCTGTTTTTATGATACGTTCAACGATGCCGAATTTCTTAGCTACCAACATCGCCGTTTTGTTGGCAAAAGGAGAATGATTTTCTCTTCTTAACCGCTTTATAAGCTCCCCGGTATTGATAGATACAGGACAATCTGTGGCACACATGCCATCAACCGCACAGGTATCCATTCCGGCAAACTTAAACTCCTTTTGTAATGTCCTGTAATGCGAAATATTCTCACCTGCTTTGAGACGTTGTAACGAACGCCGGATTTGTATTCTTTGCCGGGAGTTAATGTAAAATTTTTGCTGGGACAGCGTTGTTCACAATAGCCGCATTCCACACATCTATCCACCTCTTCTTCCACAACCGGCATTGTTTTAATATTCTTCAAATGGCATTTTTTGTCTTCGTTTATAATTACTCCGGGGTTCAGAATAGTATGGGGATCAATCAACTTTTTCAATGATCTCATAATCTGGTAGGCATCATCTCCCCATTCATCCTTTACATAAGGAGCTATTTGTCTCCCGGTTCCATGTTCTGCTTTTAACGAGCCATTGTATTTGCGGATAATAATACCTGCCAGGTCATCATTGAAATGTTCAAATACGGCTAATTCCTCTTTTGTATTTACGGGTTGTGTGATTAAGAAATGAAGGTTGCCTTCTTTAGCATGTCCAAATATAATAGCGTTGTAATAGCCATATCTTCTAAACAACTCCTGCAAATCGGTAACAGCGTTACCCAGATTTTCCAGGGGTACTGCCACATCTTCCAGCATGGCGGTGGTGCCTTTTTCTCTTACTGCAGCAACGGAAGGATATAAACCTTTACGAATCTTCCAAAGTTCAGCCTGCGCCGAAGCATCTTGCGTAAAATTGAATTCAGCAATAAGAGGTAAACCATCAATCACAGGTTTTGAGTATGCAAATTTTAACTGCAGTTCCGCAACAGTGGAAGCCTGGTATTCACAGAGTATGGCCGTAGCGTTTTCCGGTAATGTTTTGACTATTGAAGGGCAATAAGTAAGATGTTCAATGGACCGTAATGCCGCCCTGTCCATCAATTCAAGTGCATCTGCACCTGTTTTTTTTAAAGCAGGAATTATTCCAGCAGCCACAACGGGGTCTTCAAAAAAGAGCAATCCAGTAACTTTAAATGGCTTATCAGGAATTGTCTTCAATACAGCTTCTGCAATAAAAGCCAAAGTTCCTTCGGCACCGATTAGCAGATGAGCTAAAATTTCAAGAGGATGCGAGTAATCAATAAACGCATTAATACTATACCCAACGGTATTTTTAATTTTATATTTATTCCTGATTTTATTTAGCAGTTCATCATTTTGCAGAATCCTTTGTTTTAACAAGGCTATTCCTTCACATATAGTTTTATCCTCTGTTTCAAATCTTTTAAAATCTTCCTCATGAGCCGTATTATATTCATTACCGTTAGGCAAAACAAATTTTAAAGAGTGTAGTGTGTGGTAAGAATTGTGTTCAACACCACAGCACATGCCACTGCTATTGTTTGATAAGATCCCTCCCATCATTGCGGCACTTATGGATGCAGGATCAGGCCCAATCTTGCTTCCATACAATTTTAAATTCCAGTTGACATGGGCCCCTATGGCCCCTGGTTGTACCTTTACAAAAACACCATTATTCAATGGCTCAATCTGCCTCCAGTATTTACTAAGGTCAACAAGTATTCCATCAGTAATGGATTGACCACTTAAACTGGTACCTCCTGTACGGAAAGTGAGGGGAATATTATGTTGTTTTGAAAAAACAAATAATTTTTTAATTTCATCAATTGTATCTGGTTGAACAATGGCCTGGGGCAGCAAGTAATAATAGCTTGCGTCGCCTGCGAAAGCATACCTGTCAATTAAAGCTGTTTTTATCTTTTCTGGAGACAAGATTTGCCTGAGCTGTTTCCCGATCTCTGCCATTTTTCTGAATATTTCTTATACCATTTTATTTTCAACAAAACCCAGCTTCTCAATTTCTACTTTCACTACATCGCCGGGACGTAACCATTTTTTTTCAGGCATACCCAATATTACCCCTTCGGGAGTACCTGTTAAAATTAAATCACCGGGTTCAAGCGTAAAATGTTTGCTCAGGTCTTCAATTAAATATGCCACCGGAAAAATCATATCCGCCGTATTGGAGTTCTGTCGAGTTTCTCCGTTCAATGTGCATTTAAGCTGCAGGTATTGAGGATTTTCTATTTCATCAGCAGTAACTAAAAATTTACCTAACGGCAGAAACTTATCCAGGCTTTTTCCCATCAGCCATTGACTGCTGCGAAATTGCAAATCCCTGCACGATAAATCATTTGCAACGCAATAACCGAGTACATACTGTAAAGCTTCGCTTTCTTTTACATCCTTACAACGTTTGCCGATTACAACTCCCAACTCCACTTCGTAATCAAACTGTTCGCCAACTCCCCCAAGAGACACATCATCGCCATAATTAACCAATGTATTATTGAATTTATTAAAAACCACCGGAATAGTTGGAACAGGCATCCCGCTTTCTGCCGCATGCCGCCGGTAATTTAAACCAATACAAATTATTTTTTGTGGATGCGGGACACAGGATGCAATTTTCAGCTTTTCCTCATCCATAATAAATTCGGAGTAGTGTATAGCCTTTTCTGCAATAGTTGCTATTTCCTTCACATCTTCAATAGTAATACTTTGGCTTCCAAATATTTTCTCTTTTTGATTTTCCCGGTAACCATCAATATCAAGGACCCCTATTGCTGTTTTAACTCCTAAATAAATTTGTTCATTTTTAAGAAAATATATCAGTTTCATTATACGGTTATTTAAATACTCAGAATATTATTATTTAAAAAACAGGGAATATTCAACTCCTGCATAAACTACCAGAATCGTATATACAATGCTGCGGTAATCCCCAGAACAATTATTATCATGGCCAGAATGCCCGGTGATACTTTATAAATATTTGCATCTACTTCTAATGCATGCACTCGGGTCGCTCCTTTTTTATCTAGCAAACTCACAGTTGCTATTAAAATAACGGTAAAGAAAAACACCCAACCCATTTGAATTAAAAAAGGTATTTCATATTCACCTGTTGCATTGGGATAAGCAGTATATAATAGCGTATCATTGCCGGCTAAGCCTGGTAAAAATTTATCAAACAAAATGGCTAACAGAACGCCGCCGATGATACCTGCAATAGCCGCCCTTGAAGTAGTTTTCTTCCAGAAAAAACCTAACAGAAATACAGGAAAGATAGCCGGCGAAATATAGCCTGTATATTTCTGGATGAACTCAAACCCTCCTTTACCACCAATACCCAACGAGTCTTTCCAGTTCACCACGATCGCAATAAGCAATGATATAATAACAACAATGCGGCCCATCCACACCAGTTTTTTTTCTGCCGCCTCTTTTTTTATATACTTCTTATAAATATCGAGTGTATAAATGGTAGAAATACTATTTGCCTTTCCCGCTAGTGAAGCCACTATAGCTGCCGTTAATGCTGCCATGGATAGTCCCCTCAGACCAGTTGGCAAAAATCCGAGTACGGCTGAATAGGCATTATCTTCACGAAACTCACCATTGGTGAGCATTTGCTGTTGTAATTCACCGTTCTGATGCAATACATAAGCTGCAATGCCTGGCAATACCACCAGTAACGGCATCAATAATTTTAAAAACGCAGCAAATAAAATCCCGGTACGGGCAGTTTTTAAATTTGCTCCTAATGCACGTTGGGTAATATACTGGTTACATCCCCAGTAATTAAGATTGGCAATCCACATACCGGCCGCTAACATTGCTAACCCGGGCAAACTTGAATAATGATTAATTTGTTCCTGCGAGGCGCCTGGTCCGGGTTTTTCAAATATCATATTAAAATGGCCGGGGGCTTTATTAAGCAATTGGTTAAAGCCGGCTATAAAATCCTTTCCATACCCGAACTTTTCACTCACAACGGTCAAAGCGATATACGATGTTACCAACCCGCCTATTATAAGTACCAGCACCTGTATCACATCGGTGTAACCAATTACTTTCATACCTCCTAAAGTTATTACCAGGGCAAATACAGCCAGCCCTATCATAATGACATGAAAATTATTTCCTCCCGTAAGGTTGTTAATAGCCAGTGTTCCGAGATACAAAATAGAAGTGAGGTTTACAAAAATGTAGAGGAAGAGCCAGAAGATGGTCATAATCATCGCCACCGTTTCATTGTACCTCTTTTTTAAAAACTGCGGCATCGTAAAAATTCGATTCTTTAGGTAAATCGGCATAAAGAAAACAGCCACAATAATCAACGAAACAGCGGCCAGCCATTCATAAGCTGAGATAGCTATCCCCAGGCGAAAGCCATTGCCGCTCATGCCTATGAATTGCTCTGCGGAAATATTGGAAGCTATAAGCGAAGCACCAATAGCCCACCAGGTTAATTGCCCTTCTGCGAGGAAGAAATCGGTAGAGGTTGTTTGTACAGGTTTTTTTCGTTTATACACCCACAAGCCGTAACCAGCTACCATGATGAAATAAACAAGAAACACAATGTAATCGGGAGTCTGTAATGTTTTCATGTAGCTTTAATTAACCATTGATTTGTTGTTTATTACTGAGGAAATAGGAAATGCACTGCCCTGTCCTTATTTAAAAATTGTTGAGTTGCTCAAACTCCGTCTATACTTAGTGATTAATTTTTTGTTGAAAAACAATAAACAGTTTTTGTTTTATACACTTGTCCGGGTTCAAGAACTGTTGAAGGAAATAAAGGCTGGTTGGGTGAGTTGGGAAAGTGCTGTGTTTCCAGGCAAAAAGCTGTTCTACAATCATTTTTCTTTCCTCCTTTTAAAACCCGGTCGCCTTTCATAAAATTACCGCTGTAAAATTGCATGCCTGGTTCAAGTGTATATACTGTCATTGTTATACCCGTTTTATCACCTGTTACAACGGCAGCTTTTATTAATCCTGTTTGTTCACTTTTATTCAAAACGTGCAGAGGAATTTCCTACCAGGATTAATCCTGCAGGAAGGAGAATTACTAAACAGTACGAATAACAATATAAATTTATGGCATTCGCAGTATTAACATCAAACGAAACCGGAGCAAATAGTCTAACAGATATCAATGCAAATTTTGCAGCGGCAGCAGGATTAACTGATACTCAAACTCTTACAAATAAGAGGATCACTCCTCGTGTAGGAACGACAACT
>CAMLEX010000059.1 GCA_946479055.1 uncultured Bacteroidota bacterium
TAAAATTGATGTCCACACAGGTATATTTATTTTCCGGAAGGCCTGTAAAACCTCCAACAAGATTGGATCCTGCTTTCGCTACTCGAAGAGTGGCAAGCAGGTTCATCACACAATCTACTTCCATACTGCTCAGGGAACCATAATAAGTAACAGGGATATTGTATAAATTTAACTTCCGTGTTTTTGCATTATAGTCTCCTTTTACCTGCAGGCTTCGGAACGTGTTTTTAAAGTAATAATTCAACACACCTTTTACATATCCTTTCTCCGGTTGTAACACCAGCTCTACCAGGTAATTACTGGCCGAACTTTTAGTTTTTACATTGGCATTGCCATACCAATAACCGAAAACGGTTTGAGAATAAGAACTAAATGCGATAAAAACAGTGGCTAATAAAATCAGTTTCTTCATGGTGCGATTCTTTGACAAAAATCATGCTTATTTCAGGCAGGAAAGCACAATTATTTATTTGATATAACGCTTCATTTCTCTTTCCACGTCTTTTTTCCTGAGTGTTTCCCGCTTATCATGCAGTTTTTTTCCTTTCGCCAGCCCGATATCAATTTTAACTAATCCTTTATCAGTAAAATACATGCGAAGCGGAACCAGCGTATAGCCCTTCTCTTTCAATTTTGTTTCTATCTTGTTTATTTCTCTTTTCTGCAACAGTAATTTTCTATCCCGAATGGGATCGTGATTATTCAGATTGCCATGAGAGTATTCGGCGATATGTAATGACTTTATCCAGATCTCTCCTTTATGCAGCAGGCAATAACTGTCGTTGAAACTTACTTTTCCTCCACGGATAGATTTTACTTCCGTGCCAAGCAATACCATGCCTGCTTCATATTTTGCATCAATGAAGTATTCGTGATAGGCTGATCTGTTTTTTATTTCACTCATGAACGGAATAATCTGCAAATATAAGC
This sequence comes from uncultured Bacteroidota bacterium, assembly GCA_946479055.1. The sequence continues at coordinate 931 of CAMLEX010000059.1, forward strand.
AGCGCAGGCAAACTGCTTGCTGTTTATGAATAACCCCGGCGATGGGCCAGGGTTATTCGTAAAATTTTAGTATCTCTAATTTTTAAAAAGCGTTAGTACCTTCGCCAGTTTGTCCTTCAACTCATTTCTCGGAACGATAAAATCCAAAAAGCCATGATCCAATAAAAACTCACTGCGTTGAAAACCTTCCGGCAGATCTTTTTTGATGGTTTCTTTAATAACCCTGGGACCTGCAAAACCGATCAAAGCATCAGGTTCCGCTATATTAAGATCACCCAGCATACCAAAAGAAGCAGAGATTCCACCAAAAGTAGGATCGGTCAATAAAGAAATATAAGGCAGTTTCGCATCGCTCAGTTGAGAAAGCTTGCCACTGGTTTTCGCCAGCTGCATCAGCGAGAACGCACTCTCCATCATCCGGGCGCCACCACTTTTACTGATGACCATATAAGGTATCTTGTTTTCAATACAATAATCAACAGCACGGGAAAATTTCTCACCCATTACACTGCCTAGTGATCCACCGATAAATTCAAAATCCATGCAGGCTATCACAATATCATTGCCTCCGCATTTTCCAACAGCTACCCGCATCGAATCTTTCAGGTCCGTTTTGCTCCAGATTTCTTCCAGTCTTTTTTTATAGGGCTTCAGATCTGTAAACTCTAAAAAATCTTTGCTGCGGATATTTTCAAATAATTCCGTGCACTCTGCATTGTCAAACAGGATATCATAATATTCACTGCTATTGATACGATGATGATAACTGCATTTCGGGCAAACAAACAAATGTTCGCGGAGCTCGGAAATAGTACAGATATAATTGCAGTCCGGGCATTTTGTCCATAGTCCTTCAGGTGTTTCTTTTTTTTCTGAGGTCTTGGTATTAATGCCTTTTTTTATACGCTTAAACCAACTGCTTTTGGTTTCTTCCGTCTTTCCATCTTCACCAGCCAGGTTAGCATCAAAATCTTCAATTAGTTTCGCCATAACCTTTTTTTGTTGAGGTACAAATATAGGGAATTAGAGAAGTTGGAAATTTTGGCTTTGATGTTTGATTTTACCAGCTTCCTGTTCCCTGATTGGACCCAGTTGCGACGCTCCGTTCATCGTTCTGTTCGCTACGCAGCAATTGTATCCCGAAAATTGTGCATGGAAGTTCCATAGGACAATTTTGTTATAGGTACAAACTTTTTTAATAAATAGAAAGACAATGGACCATAAGCTTAAAAAATTATTGAAGCATTCTCACCTCAATATTTTGCGATTGATCAGATGATCTCCGCTCTGTCCGGTGAATATTTTCTGATAATTTTTCTGTGGGTACATCATTAGGATCGCCGCCAAACGGATCTTCAATCTCTTCAGCTATTAATTCTAAACTTGTTAATACATAGCAGACAAAAGCCACCACAGGAATGACGTAGTAACCCAAAGAGAATACATACCCGAATGGCAATGTCATGATATAAATAAAAATAAATTTTTTAATAAACACACTGTACGAAAACGGGATAGGTGTGTTCTTAATACGTTCGCAGGCGCCACAGATATCTGTAAAAGACAAAAGTTCGTTGTTCAATACTATCAACTGGTCGCCGGTTATTTTATTTTCCCTGTACAGTTGCTGAACATGCTGGTACATCAATAAGGCCACCTGGTTGGGAACGTGTTTGTTTTGGTCAATCTTATTAAAAACATGTTGGTGTTCCTGGTCCTCAAAAAGTTCTACCCGTATTTTTTCTGAATGCAAATGATTGTGCAGGCTGTAGGCATACGCTGGTATTATCTTGCGGAAAAAAGATCGCTGTGCTTTTTCTTCTGCTGGTATAAAAGAAGAAAGTTTCAAAGCCAGGTTACGGCTGTTATTGACAAGGCTACCCCATAGTCGCCGGCCTTCCCACCAACGGTCATAAGCCGTGTTGGTCCGAAATACCAGCAACATTGAAATAACAAAACCAAGCAGGCTATGCATTACCGGCAGGTTTTTTACGTAGCTATTTGCGGAAAGTTTCCAATATTCAAGTTCCAGGAATGCGATGATGCCGGAATAAATGCAAACTCCAATAAGTAAAGGCGCTAGTTTTCGAACAGTATCGGCCTTATGAATATGAAAAATATAAGTAAACCAATCTTTGGGGTTATAAGAGATCATGGAATAATTCTTTCGCCAAAAATAACTACTAGCCAGCTTTGCAATAAAAGAATCAGGAAAATACTTTGTTGGAAGAGCGGCCCAATAGTTTATCAATCTCAACAAATAAAAAGCCGATAATAATGAATACAAGCATAAGTCCGGCTGAATTAAGCAACACACGGTTGTATCCTGATTCCTTGACATTGATAAAAGGATAGGCATAAAAGCCAGATAAAGCCCCACGCAATAATGCATATACCAAATAGATAGCAGGATAAATAAGCCATCGGAAGGGATGTATCCATTTCAATGACCCTTTAGGAATAAATAACAGCCAAAAGATCACAAAAAGAAGGGGTATTATCACATGCAGTGCTTCATCAATCCATTTTTGCAAGCCCGTTAGCTCCCAGACAAAGCGAAGTATTGTATTATAAACCAGGCCGACGATAAATATATAGAGAGCAATGGCAGCTATTGTCGATGGCCGGGAAAAAAAAAGGCCCAAAGAAGAACCGGGTTTTAATAAAATGGAACTAAGACATACTGCTACCAACAAATTGGTAAGTATGGTAAAATATCCAAAGAATCTGCCGGTAGCCTCCAAACGTGTGAGCCCATTGATTTCCGCATTTTTAATAAGAATATATAATTGAAAACCTAAAGCGAGCCATGCGATTATTGCAATAAAGATCATAAAAGCAGTTGCTCTGGCAGGTTGGGATGGCATACGAACGATTTTTGTACAAGATAAATCTTTACCCTGTTATTTGGTTTTTGGCGGAGGTGATTGCCACAATACATGAGTGATCATCCAACGGTCATTCAATTTTGCCAGTAATAAATAATCGGTGCCCCACCAGGCAGTGAGCATGGCACTTGCTGTCTGATCCTGTACATCAAACACGTCAATCTTTTTCGGAAATTTTTCAACATTGGGGTTTGGGCCACGTTTTTTTACAGCAATTGCATAATCAATCATTTCTTTAAATGACATCGGCTCGCCTTCATATATCGTTTTTCCTTTGGGGATATAGAAACCATATTTGACTACATTCATACTGATGCTCTTGTGTATTTTGGCAGTATCTCCATAATAAAACGCATCAACATAATCTTTCACGGCATTCACTACTTCTTCTTTTGATGGTTGGGCCAATGATAAAAACGAAATGGCCTTAAGCATTAAACAAAAAATAATCTTTTTCATCTATGTAGTTTTAATATGTTAGCAGGTCTAATTTTTTCTCTTTAAGTTAGGTAATGAATATTTGCTATCCAATTTTATATTATCACTAAATAATAAGGATAAAAGGCTGAAAAATGGCGACGGTATCAGTACAAGAAATTGATTTTATTTTAATATGAACAACTGTGAGCCTGATGAAATGAGGTCTGGTACTGCATTTCATCAGGCTCTGATAATTAAATACAAGTTTTCTTTTTTTCATCAGTACTTTTGCATAGCCACCTGCTCTGATTTTTTACCTTAAATAAGATCTTTTATGTATACGCATATCTGGAACAAGTACCTGCCCGTGATAAGAATATTGTTGAAAAAATCTGCCGCTGGGGAGCAAAAAATGGGTCTTAATCGTATTGATTTTGAAAAAGGCAATAAAACCCGCAAACCTGCCTGTTCTTTCAATATTGAACTGGTAAAAGGAAGATTTTCCACGATCAGTCAGTCAGCTCCGGCAAAAGACCTGGTAACTGTATTGCTTGAGGATGAAGTGTCAAAAGCCCTTCTTCGCCAAAACCATTATACGATCAGTCTCAACTCTGATTTGCTGTTGAGTATTTCAAATATTACTCCTGTTGAGGCGATAGCTCCTGAAAGTGAAGAGCGCAACGGTGAATAAATGCCGGATTGGTTTTCTACCGGATAACCTGAACCTAAGGATTAATCACTACTCCCTGATACTTTAAATGAAAAAATTAATCGCAATTTTGTTTGTGCATACTCTGGTATACGGGCCATTGTACGCCCAGCTTACCATTCCACTGTATGATAAAATTCCCAACAGCAAGCCAGCTGTAACAAAGGAAACAGCAGAAACAACGAATGGTATTCTAAGAATAAAGAATGTTTCTATTCCAACGATAACGATGTATAAAGCTGAGCATCCTTCTGCCAAAAGATCCGCCGTGATTATTTGCCCGGGGGGTGGTTATGGAATATTAGCTGCATCGCATGAGGGTAGTGATGTCGCACAGGCATTTAACAGCTGGGGTATCACCGCTTTTGTATTAAAGTACCGGTTGCCTGATGATTCTATTATGATCAATAAAGAAACCGGCCCATTACAGGATGCACAAAGGGCTTTACAATTAGTAAGACAAAATGCAAAACTGTGGGGTATTGATCCAGCTAAGATCGGTATCATGGGATTTTCCGCAGGAGGCCACCTGGCTGCCACGGCCTCTACTCATTTTAATAAACCGGTAATTGATAACCCTGATAATATTTCATTGCGTCCTGATTTTTCATTGCTTATTTACCCGGTTATCAGTTTTACAGATAGTCTGACCCATATGGGAAGTAGGAATAATTTAATTGGAAAAAATGCTTCACCTGAAAAAATTAAGGAATATTCCAATGAACTGCTGGTAAATGAACAGACACCACCGGCATTCCTGGTTCATGCCATAGATGACGGAACGGTAAAAAAAGGGAATAGTATTCAATACTATGATGCATTGCAAAGAAATAAAGTTCCGGCAGAAATACGGCTTTATCAACAAGGAGGACATGGCTTTGGAATGAATAACAAAACAACTTCTGACAGCTGGATGGACCAACTAAAGAATTGGCTGCTGGTCAATCAATATCTTTAATAAGAATTAATCCGGCTTTTTTGTTATCCCTGCGTTATCAGTGAAAAGCTCAAGGAGTTCATTATTTTTCTATCATAATAATAGTTTTTCTAAACCCAGCTGCACAGATAAATTTTTCTTTCTAAAGTTTATTAGAAGATGCATTTCCAAAATTGACAAGCATAATAATACATTTATATTTTCTGAGTATAATAGTAAAGCATTGAATCCGATATTTAATGAAGGAGAATGGAGTAATTGAGTAGAAGTATAGCTTACTATTCAAATAATAGAAACATCATTAAAGGGCAAGAAAGAAATTGATTTAAAATTTGCTGTAATGTTTGCGCAAAGATTCTAGAAAATAAACGGATACCCAATACCTAATTGAAATTGAGCTCCTTTAAAAAACGGGTAGCTGAACCATTTGTTTTGATAAGCAGCTTCTGAAAGAGCAGGGCTGGGGTCTTTTACTCGATAGGAATAATCAAAACGGATAACAAAAAAATCGAAATCAATACGCAGACCGCCACCTGCACCAATAGCAATGTCTTTACCAAGCCGGCTGAGTTTGAATATCTCTTCTTCCGGTCGCCCTGTTGCACTTTTCATAAACCATACATTACCAACATCGGTAAATAAAGCGCCGTTTACTTTTATGCCCAAAGGTTTGCCAAGAGGAAAACGGAATTCTGCATTTGCCTCTAACTGTATATCACCATAGCGGTCTGGTGTTCCTTCCTTTCCGGCAAATTCTTTTAATGTAGAGCCTGGGCCAAGCCTTCTCAATGCCCATGCCCGCATACTATTTGGGCCACCACTAAAATATTGTTTAAAAAAAGGAAGATTATTTCTTTTATCTGGATTGCGGGTCGAATTAAATTCGTAACCTGCTCCGGCAAATACCCTGAAAGCTAAAGATGATTTGTTGAACCTTATGAGGTGTGCAAACTCTGCATCCAATTTGATAAAACGGTAAAGTTGGCTATCTAAAAAAGGAGTCCGTATCAGAGTTGTTATAGGTTCTGGTACTTCCAGGTTTGCACGAAATACATTGAGTTTGTTTCGTTGTCCGCCACTCAGTGTAAGATTGGCAATGATAGAAGAAATAAATCCATCGGTAAAAATATTACGTAGAGAAGGATTGAGTTTTATCAAGTTATCCAGGCTGTCTCTTTTGTTGAGGTAAGAATATTCAATATTGGGGAATTTCAGATTGACCAACAATTTTCGCCGTTGAAATTCATAACCCCATGCTCCATTGATAGTAGTTAAATTATAAAGCAAGCGTCTTTCCGTATTCGCAGCAGTAAAAGAAAAAATGGTTCTGAAATTGTCCCTGTAATTTTCAGGCACCAACTTGACGCCAGGAACAAAACGTGGGAAATAAATATTATGGCTAAAGCTGACCTGTTGTGTCTGGATGAATTGGCCGGCGCCTTTTATATTTCCCAATTCAATTCCATAACGAAGGCTGGAATTCGTCATGTTAGCCGCTTTTGCAAAATTCCTGTTTTGCAAGCTAACATTTACACCCAGGCCAAAAAGATTGCCTGCAAAAGCACTCTGGTTGATGCTACCTTCAAGGTTTGTAGTAAATGAATATTTCTTAGCTGGTGTAAGACGTATAACAAAATCAACTGTGTCCCCATGAGGGATTTGATCAATATTTACCATTCGCCAGGTGCCTAATAAATTAAACCGGTTGATAGTCCGGATATACCTGCGTTGACGATAGAGACTGTCTTTAGGCAAGTAAATATTAGGAGGAAATATGTTTGGCTTAAACCTGTTCCGGTGCTGCACTACTGTGACACCTTCTACCACTTTTATCTTTGGGGTAAGCCCGGCTGTATCGGTTATATAATCAGGATATACGGTTACGTTCCCCATATAAAATTTAGTAAGCTTAACGCTGTCAATACTTCTTAAACGTATCTCAAGATTGGCGGTTGGGTTTTCACGGCGTTCACGAAGCCTCTGAAGAATTTCCAGTTGTTCAAAAGGATCTATGCCCGGTTGCAGGAAAGAAACATCTAATGTATCCCATAGGCCCACCAGCTCGTCCCGGGTGAAACGCAGATAACCGCTATTGCGATACAAATCAGTCAGCCTGTCCAGTTCGGCCGAAATAGGATTTTTGGCAAAAGGTTCTCCTTTTTTTATAAAGGCTTGTTTTTTGGTTGAATCGGTGATACGCTGCAAATCGGTTTGCCTCAGATTATAATGAATTGAATCTAGATGCACCTGCCTGCCAGGTTTTACATTAAAAGTGACAATAGTACGTAACTGATCTTTCTGTTCTTTTTTAATGGTATGGTCATAATAAATGGAATCTCTGAAATAACCGAGTGATCTGAGCAATGCCTGCATAAAGATGATGGACTTATCCGCATTGCTGCTATCATAGACAGGAGGATTTTTCATGACGCTCCATAATAATTTATCCAGCTTTCTTACCTGCATACTATCATCCAGCTGATCTTCCAGGCCAGAAACCAATACTTCTTTTTCTTCGTTTGAAAAGTTGCCTATTAAGTTGATATTTGTTTTATAAACAAATGGCTTTCCCGGCTGGTATTTTTTTACTATCGTGCAGGAGGCAAGCGCTACAATAATTGAAACGGCAACAATTGCTTTTACTGAGATATTATAAAATAAAGGCTTGCCCGATAACATAAATAAATTGAAACAACAATGCTTGGTAAATCGCAGGCCAAATATATCCAAAGTTTAGGCCAGAAAAAAGTAAGAGATGAGGAAGACGTTTTTGTAGCAGAAGGACCAAAGATCGTTGCCGAACTGCTTGCATCTGCTGACGCAAACATTATACAGCTATATGCATTACATGATTGGATCGAAGCTAATCGCAACGATTGTAATGGTGTTGAAATTATTGAAGTAGATGAAAATGATTTGACAAAAATTTCACAGCTGACAACAGCCAATAAAGTACTGGCCCTGGTAAAAAAACAGGAAACACCTGTTCAACTTTCAGCAAAAGGAACTGTTTCATTGGTGCTAGATACTATACAGGACCCCGGTAACCTGGGTACCATTATCCGTATAGCCGATTGGTTTGATATTAAACAGATCATATGTAGTAAGAATTGCGCTGACATGTATAATCCCAAAGTGGTACAATCTACAATGGGCAGCATTGTAAGAGTCAAAATGCTGTACACCGATCTTGCTCCCTGGCTCGAAGAACAAAAAGATGTTTTTATTTATGCTGCTGCGCTGGAAGGTCAGAATGTAACGGCGATGAAAAAAATAACTGAAGGGCTTATTGTAATCGGCAATGAATCAAAAGGGATCAGTGCTGAGATATTTGAACAGGTGGATGTAAAGATCACTATTCCAAGAATTGGCAAAGCAGAATCATTGAATGCGGCGGTGGCTACGGGGATTATTTTATCACATATTGTCTGAACTGGGATTTGATGGGATTAAAAGATTTATGGGATTCTTGCTGCAGGATAAGAAGTTCTTTTATAGAATGCTTTTATTTCTCACTAATCCCAAAAATCCAATAAATCCCAGTTCAGACAAACCTTATCGCTTTCACCGGCTGTATCTTTCTTACCAATACTGAAGGGATCATTAGGATCAGGAAACAAACCACTAAAGTACCAATGCAAATGGCGGCTACCTGCCACCAGATGATCTTAACGGCTGCCTGGCTAAGATAATAAGCATCTTCCTGTAATTTTATAAAGCCCGTTGTTTCCTGCAGGTACAATATGCCAAGACCTAAAGCAGCACCGATAATAATACCGGTAATAGTAATGATAAGTGAATGACGGAGAAATATTTTCTGTACGGTCCAGTCGGTAGCTCCCAGCGATTTTAAAACTCCAATCATCTGTATTCTTTCCAAAACTAAAATGATCAGGCAGGTAATTAGATTGATAACGGCCACTATGATCATAAAGCCGATCAATACATTGCGGGTAATATCCTGCATATTGAGCCAGTCAAAAATATTGGGTGAAATATTCCGTATGCTTTGCGTATCCCAGGTTAGTGGAAAATTATCCATGTAGTAGATCTCTTCCGTTACCTCATCTATCTTTTTATAATCGTTTAAAAAGATTTCATAGCCGCCGGCTTCTTTCTCCTGCCAGTCGTTGAGCCGCTGTATAAGTTTGATATCACCGATGGCGAATGTTTTATCGTACTCTTCAATTCCTGTCTTATAGATACCGGTTACAGTTAATTTATCAGGGCGTAGTGTGCCATCAGGCCGGATAAAATAAATAAGTATCCGGTCGTTTACTTTTAGTTTAAGTTGATTAGCTGTGTAAACGGAGATTAAGATCTCACGGCTGTAGGTACTGTCATTGAACTGTACCGGCCGGCCTTCCTTTATAAATTCTTGCAGGTGATTAAAATTATAACTGCTGTCAAAGCCTTTTAACAATACACCTTCTATTTCATCCTTGGTTTTCAGTATTGTGTATTTAGTGGCAAAGGGATGAATGCTTTGAACATTTGGATTTTTCCTGATCTCATCAATGAGACTATCATCTTTTATAAGCGGGGTTTCTTCAGCGATCAAAGCTTTGAACGGCTGTTTTTCCTGTATGCGGATATGGCCCCAGAAGCTGAATACCTTCTGGCTTACCTGTTCCTGGAAACCATTGGCGAATGCCAGCGTAATGATCATAACGGCTACACTGATAACAGTGGCTACAATGGACAAGCGGATGATGAACCGGGAAAAGGATCGCTGTTGATTAAATGCTATGCGGTTTGCTATAAAGCCTGCAACCTTCAAAATAAAATGTTTGTCTTAGCTCCAAAAATAAGCTGATTGGAATATTTATCTGCTTATTTAAGCTTTTTTTGCAATATTGCGTATACACTATACCGATACAGGATGAAAAAAATTCTTTTTATTTGCTGTTTAGCCTGCTTGTTTTTTGCAAGCCATGCACAGCTACCCGATCATATTTATAAACCCAATATTCATACAACCAAGTTGTTTAAATATGGTGATATATTTAGTTACCCCGTCATTTCACTTAACAGCGGGGAGCAGATGGAACTTCATTTTGATGATTTTGACGCTGATGTAAAAAACTATTATTATACTTTCCAGCTTTGCAATGCCGACTGGACGCCGGCTAACTTGCCATCATTTGATTATATCCGCGGTTTCCAGACAACCAGAATCAGCACCTACCGTTATTCCTCTATTTCTTTTACAAAGTATACACATTACCAGGCTATTCTTCCTGATCGCAGTTCGGCGCCAACCCGTTCGGGCAATTATCTGTTAAAGGTTTTTTTGAACAGCGATACTTCTAATCTTTATTTTACCAAACGGTTTTTGGTTGTAGATAATAAAGTTTCTATTGCAGCACAGATCAAACAACCTTTCAGTTCACAGTTTTTTCTGACCGATCAGCGCATACAGGTAATGGTGAATACGGCAACCGCAAGAATCAATACCATGTCGCCGCAGGATCTCAAAGTGGTGGTGTTGCAGAATAATATCTGGCCTACAGCCGCCTATCTTAACAGGCCTACTATTTACCGGGGCAATTATTTTGAATACAATGATGATGTTTCAAGCTTCCAGGCCGGCCGTGAATGGCGCTGGATAGACCTGCGCAGCCTGCGCCTGATGAGTGACAGGATGCAAAAGCTGGTGGATACCAACGATGCGAGAACGGAAGTATTTGTAAAACCCGATGCAGAAAGAAAACAGCAGATCTATGTTTATTACCGCGACCTGAACGGCATTTATACCATTGAAAATATGGACGGTAATAATCCATACTGGCAAAGTGACTATGCTTATGTTCATTTCACCTATATACCACCCGGCGGCAGGCCTTATGGGGGTAAGGATGTTTATGTTTTTGGAGAGCTTACCAATTATTTGCCCGATGATTCTTCCCGCATGCTGTTTAATACAGAGAAAGGTATGTATGAAAAAACGCTTTATCTGAAGCAAGGCTATTATAATTATTCATATATCACATTGGATACAGGCACGAAACCCGGCAACCGCTATTCATTTGATAATACAGAAGGAAATTTTACAAACACCGAAAACAATTATACAGTGTTGGTTTATTTCAGGCCATTTGGGGCAAGGGCCGATGAGCTTATCGGGACCGCACAGCTAAATACATTGGTAGGAAGGTGATTGTAGAATGAAACCGATTGATTAAAATAAGATGGAGTTTTGTTTAACTAAGTTTTTTCATCCACGGATGTAATTAATAAATCAATTCTTCGCTTTTCTGATTCTAATTTCAATGTATGTATCCCTTATTAGTGTCGCTTCCTTATCTTTGCGCCGGCAGGTCTTACACGACCAGCTCCTGCTGAACCCTCCCAGGGCCGGAAGGCAGCAAGAGTAGGTGGTTGAGCGGTGCGATGTGAGTAGCCTGCCTTTTTTTACCCCCTAACCCCCTGAAGGGGGCATACAAATCTTCAGGTATCTTCAAACTTTCAAAATATTATCCCGCCTAAAGCGGATCTGGAACGTATGAAATTTTTTATTGACACAGCTAACCTTGCACAAATAAAAGAAGCTCATGACCTGGGGATATTAGATGGTGTTACCACTAATCCATCTCTGATGG
>CAMLEX010000060.1 GCA_946479055.1 uncultured Bacteroidota bacterium
AAAAGATATGTATGGCCGGTATGCACATGAAAACTCGCTGGCCTTTCGTGAAAATTTTCTTCATATTCCTCTGATTAATCTCTGGCTCGAAGAATTTAAGAAAAGCCTGCAATCAAAACTTCCTAACCTCAAACTTCGAACTTCAAACTTTAGTTTTTTGCCGACCTATGATATTGATATAGCCTGGTCCTATAAACATAAAGGTTTGGGGCGCAGTTTTGTCGGGTTGATGCAATCATTGATAAAAGGCAGGTGGAGGGAGTTTAATGAAAGAGTAAAAGTATTGCAGGAAAAACAACAAGATCCTTATGACAGTTATGGCTGGCTGAATCTATTGCATGAGCAATATAAATTAAAACCGTATTATTTTTTTCTGTTAGCAGAGAAAAGAGGAAAATATGATAAAAATATTTCACCCCGGCAAAAGGCTTTTCAGGATTTAATAAGTGATCATTTTATCCGTTATCCTGTTGGTATTCATCCATCTTGGCGCAGCGGCGATGAACATACTTTGCTAAAAAAAGAAATTGATTCACTACAGGCAATAACGGGCAACAAGGTTTTGTCTTCAAGACAGCATTATATACGTCTTACATTGCCCGAAACTTTCAGGCGACTTACAGAAAACGGAATTCAATTCGATTTTTCAATGGGATATGGCAGTATCAATGGTTTCAGGGCTTCAGTCTGCTCTCCTTTTTATTGGTACGATCTTGAAAATGAAAGGCAAACGGAATTGACGCTTTTTCCGTTTTGCTACATGGAAGCGAATTCCTTTTACGAACAAAAATTTACAGCACAACAAGCCTTTGATGAAATGAGAAATTATTATGAAGTAGTGAAATCAGTGAATGGAACTTTCATCATGATCTGGCATAATCAATTTTTGGGTACAGATAAATTATTTTCAGGCTGGAAAGAAGTATATGAACAGTTTATTAAAGAAGTTGGAGAGAAGTTTCAAAAGTTTTGAGTTTTGGAGTTAGTGTTGAATGTATATCAAGTGCAGAATAACCGAAAATGCCGAATAGCGAGCCGAACGATGAAGAGTGCGACGCAACGGAAGTTCATAGTAGCAATGCCGTTGGGCCCAAAAATATCCTCATTGTCAGTATGATTAATAGACAGCTTCTTTTTGTTTAAACTTTAATGCTGTTTCATACACCCTCCGCTTCCGGCATAGTGGCCACCGGGACTTTGTAAGCTTTATTGACCAAATACACTCCCAATAAAGCAACGAGGCCACCGACTGCAATAAATGCAGTGAGTTTTTCAGAAAAGATCAGCCAGCCAAGCAATACGGCAACAATGGGATTGATATAAGCATATAAAGAAGTTTGCTCTGTAGAAAGATTTTGCAAAGCATACAAATAGGCAATAAATGAAATGACGGAACCAAAGATGACAAGATAAGCAATAGCCGCCCATGACTGCCAGGGAATTGATGTGACAGGAACAGTATTATTAGTAATATAGGCAACACTTGTTAATGTAATTCCTGAAACAACCATTTGCAAACCGATACTGAAATAAGGATTGAAATTGGCTGCATGCTTTTTTGTATAAATGGTTCCAAAGGCCCATGCCCAGGTAGCAGCTAAGGATAAAAAAATGCCAAAGCGGAAATCACCATTTAAAAAATCATGTAGATGTTCGTAGAATATAATACAAACACCTCCAAAACCTAAAAGCAAACCTAATATAGCTTTGTTTGGCATTTTTGCTTTAGCAGAAAATAAACCAATAACAACCAACCACAATGGGAAAATGGCTCCCATAATAGCTCCCAGGCCTGAAGAAATATATTTTAAGCCCCAGGTGCTTAATCCGTTGGCTAATAAAAAATTCAAAAAACCTAATATAAATATCGACTGCCATTCTTTACCCTGTGGCCATCGTTCGCCCTTTGCAATAAAAAATAAAACATAACAAAGTCCGCCCAGCAATTGACGGAAGCCTGCCATTTGTAAGGGCGGCATGTAACGAACGCCTTCTTTCGATCCGATCCATGTAGTGCCCCAGAGAAGACAAACAAGAGCTAAACAAAAAATAGCTTTAGCCCTTACTCCCTTTTTATGGATAGTAAGCGGGTTAAATGCCGACATTGTTTTAAATGATTTGCCTGCCGGCTTAATAATAACATTATGAAGATCAAAAAATGACATTCTGGTTTTTATAATTCAATCCGGGTATTCTTTCGGGTAAATTATAAGCTAAGTGACCATCATTTTCCCATCAATCCTAAAAATCCACACCAATCCCAGTTCAGATATTTAATGCTTAAAATGCCTCATTCCCGTAATAACCATTGCAAGGTTGTTCTGTTTGCAATATTCAATGGAATCCTTATCACGTATAGAACCGCCAGGCTGAATAAAAGCAGCAATCCCCGCTTCATGTCCTAATTGTACACAATCATTAAAAGGAAAGAAAGCATCACTTGCCATTACAGCTCCCTGCAGATCAAAATTGAATTGCTTTGCTTTTTCAACAGCTTGTCGTAAAGAATCAATACGGCTGGTTTGTCCGCAACCTTTACCTACCAATTGTTTATTTTTTATTAATGCAATGGCATTTGATTTCAAATGCTTGCAAACTATATTAGCGAATTCCAGATCTTCTTTTTCCAATGCCGTTGTTTCTCTTCCGCCCGATTCTTTCCATTCAGTGTAATTGCCTTCATCAATGCCCTGAATCAATACTCCATTCAAAACAGATTTGTATTGTTCTTTGTTTGAAGGTTGCTCTTTTAATTGTAATAAAATCCTGTTTTTCTTTGATTTCAGAATTGCCAGTGCCTCTTCATCAAAAGCAGGTGCTATTAATACTTCAAAGAAAATTTCATTGATGGCTTCGGCAGTAGCTTTATCAACAGTGCCATTCGTCACCAATACACCACCGAAAGCACTTTCGGGATCGCCTGCAAGTGCAGTATCCCAACTCTCTTTGATAGTAGGCCGTTGAGCGATGCCGCAAACATTGGTATGTTTAATAATGGCGAAAGTTATACCTCCATCTCCGGCAGAAGTATCGGGAAACTCTTTTATTAATTGGACGGCCGCATCTACATCTACAAGATTATTATAAGAAAGGTCTTTGCCATTTAACTGATCAAATAATTTATTCAGCTCGCCATAAAATACGCCGGATTGATGTGGGTTTTCACCATACCGCATAGCTTTTGGGTTGGTGATTGATTCAAGAAAATATAAAGATTCAGAAGGATTGAAATATTTGGCAATGGCTACATCATAATGAGCCACGGTTTCAAAGGCTTTAGCAGCAAAAGCTTTACGCTGCTCAAGTGTGGTGTCACCTTTTTGATCGTTTAACAATTGTTCTAAAGCCGCATAGTCTTTTTTAGCAGCTACTACAACAACGTCTTTAAAATTTTTTGCTGCGCCACGGATCATGGAAGGTCCGCCAATATCAATTTTTTCTATGATCGATTTTTCGTCAGTAGTTGTTGCTACAGTTTCTTCAAATGGGTAAAGATCAACAATCACCAGGTCCAATTCCGGAATATTGTACTGTTTCATTTCCTGCACATGCGTTTCGTCATCCCGTTTTCCAAGGATGCCACCAAATACAGAGGGATGCAAAGTTTTTACCCTGCCACCGAGAATAGACTGATAAGTTGTAAGGTTTTCTACAGGTATCACGTTGATTCCCAAATTTTCTATAAAAGACTGTGTTCCACCGGTGGAGTAGATGATAATACCCAATTCCGATAGTTTTTTTACAATGGGTTCTAGTCCGTCTTTATAAAAAACGGAAATAAGAGCAGATTGAATCTTCTTGGTCATAGTTGGTAAATTAAAAGGGCAGGCGAATCGTTTGACCGACCAGTTTTGAACCAAGCCGGGTTTAAGAGCGGCAAAACTAACTTAATTCAGGCTCATCACAAAAGCCCCTTTTTCGGCAACATCATAATAAGGTATATGCAAAGAATCGCAATCTTTTTTCCAGTAGTTTAATCTCCAGGCGGGTACAGAGCCGTTAAATACTACTTGCTTTATAATAAAGGATTTGTTGAGCCGGGAAATATAAAGTTTTGGGTTTTTTGAAACGATAAGCAAATCAATAGTTTGCCTGGATAATGATTGGGTAAATGAAACAGTGCTGTCAAGTAGCAGGATGTTTTTATTCCCAAAGGAAACATAATTGTTATTGCGTATAAAATTATTCAAAGAATCGAGCGGCCCGATCCTTTGTAAAATCCGGGATGGCTTTAAATGAAAGTTTCTTGCAAAATCATTTTCCAGCAAATCAGGGTCGCCTGCAAAAAATAAATGACGGCCATTAATAAAATCAATAGCCTGGTGTAGCGGTACATTATAAACAATTATCTTTTGCTGAGTATTTTTTTGCCAGAAAGAAAAATCGCGGAGAATAAAAAAACTTAACAAAGCGGCTAAGCCAATTTTTAAACCGGCTTTTGTTTTTTCCAGCATCCAATAGCTAATGCCCGCAATAGAAATGAATAAAAAGACAACCTGGGGAATGCTTATTTGTAAACCATCCCATAATGAAAAAGGAAGAGCTTCTACCTTTTCGATATAACTATTCATAAGCCAGATAAGCCATGATAAAATCTTACCCACAAACAAACCGGCCGCAGGTATAATTGAAATAACGCAAAGAAAAATCTCACCCAGCAAAATAAGACTTGATAAAGGAACGGCTACAAAATTGGTCAATAAAAAATGAGTGGGAAACTGGTGAAAATGATAGATGCTTACCGGCAATGTCAGTATTTGTGCTGCGATGGTTACGGAGTTTAACTTCCAGAAAAAATCAAGCAATTTATTTTTGATATAAAATAGGTTATAGATGGGCCGCATAAAAATAATAATGCTTAACACCGCTGAATAGGATAGTTGAAAACCAACATCCCACAGCCAATATGGATTAGAACAAAGCAGTATAAATGCAGAGAGGGCAAGTGTGTTATAAATGGAAGTTCTTTTGGAAAGATTTTCTCCTGCTACTATACAGGTAAACATAACTGCTGAACGGAGAATGGATGGCTGAGCGCCGGCGAGCAGGCTAAATAGCCATAACCCGCAAATGATAATCAACGGTCTCAGCCATTTTACATATTTGTGGCGCTTCATGGGTTTAAGCAATAGTACAAGTAACCAATAGATCAGTCCAAGATGCAACCCCGAGATGGCGATGATATGTACAACACCTGTATTAGTATAGGACTGTACCAAAGTTTTATCAAGATCGCCTTTGTACCCGATCAATAAAGCTTCCGCCAATCCTGTTTCTTTATCACCCCGAATATTGTTACGAAGAATGTTCAACACTTTTTCACGGACAGTATTTAAAAAGGCAGGCACCCATTTCTGATTGGTTTCCTGTAATGCAATAAACTCTTCAGAGGCCAGGTAAACCTGATGTGTAATACCATGGAATAATGAATATCGTTTATAATCAAACCCACCGGGGTTACCGGAGTTTTTTATTTCTTGTAAAGGCTTTTTAAAAATAATTTGCGAGCCATACTCCAAAGGAAGCCGTAGTGAATCCTTTTTAAAATAAAGAATAATTTTTCCTTTTACAGGAATGACTTTTTCATTTTCAACCAGGTGAGTGATGCTGGCATCCGCCTTGAATGACTTAGTTTTTTCTACAGGCGTTTCTTCTAATGTAGCTATGAAGGAAATGTTGCCTTTGATATGGTTTCCGATCCAATTTTTTGTATTACGGATATCCTTATGCCAGACAAGTAAGGCACCGATGGCTATAAAAGGAAGTAGAGCCGCTATTCCATTCAAAAATCCAAGACGGTAACGGGTAAAAAGAGGAAAATAGAAAAAGGAAATAAGGATAAGGAGAGCTCCGGCAAACATTGCGTACCAAACAACTGGCATTAATTGGCAAAACCATTGTACCAGGATGCCAGCTATCAGCGAAAATAGCAATCTTACGAAAGGAGCTTTTTTCCAGAAATAAATTTCCTGCATTGGCATAATGAGAAATTACATCGTTAGCCAGAAGATTACAATACCACTTAGCGGGTATTATTATATTGTAAAATATTACGAGATTTAATCTTTCAGTTTGTACCAGAACTGCTTGCTTGCGATTGTGAAAAAATCTCAGCATTAAACAGACTTTGTAGCAATTTTTAAACGGTGTTCGCAATCATTATTTTACCCGTTATTTGTTAGTATTCTTACGGTATTTTTATAACATTTTCAACGCTAATATTTGATAATCTATATTTTATAAATATGTTTAATCTGTAATTGATTGATAAATCATGGCTTATGGAACATAAGCGGCTCTCTTCCTTAATAGTTTTATAGTGCAATCAATATTGTTGCAACCATAAATCTTAAGCCATGACTACAATCCAGAAAAAATCATTAAAGGTGGGCAAACAGGTAAACACTAACCATGTGAATACTGTAATTAAAAATTACAAGCAGGAACGCTGGGTGCACAATTCCAAACGATTGGGTAAGGAAGATTCGCTGAGTGTTTGGTACAGCATAGAAGAACTGGAGGAATTTATAGCAAAAAGTAAGGAGCATGGCGCCGATGGTATCAAGTTGTATTTTGGCGCTTATGATAAAGAGTATAAAGAGCAACCTTTGTTTGCAGGCAGACAGACTATTGCTTTGGTGGCCACAAAACACAAGGTGTCATCTGAAGGAGAAGAATCAAATAAAGATATTTATATCAATACAGAAAAAGGTTCTACTATTTTAGCCTGGAATGCAGGAACCCTCTGTCCTCCTTATTGTGGCGGCAAAGGCGGCTATGAAGAGATTGGAATCACTATCATAGATAAAGGAGATGAAGGATTGATTATTGTTTAAACAATCAGCTCCTATAAAAAAAAATAATACCTCCTGGGAACAGGGGGTATTATTTTTTATAGTCTTACATTTAATTTTTTATTGTCTAAAGATGTCTTTTTTACCTTTATATGTATACTTTATTGCTATCAGCTTTCTGACCAGCCTATCTGTTTATTTTATTTCAAAAGATGCCCCCTTCTATTTAAAGATGTTTCCTCCTTTTTTGCTGGCAACATTGGTAGTGGAATCCCTGGGAACGTACTTATCCTCTATTGGAAAACAAAATGTCTGGTTATATAATTTTTTTACTGTCATTGAATTTTGTTTTTATTTAGAAGTCATCAGCCTTATTATCAGTAATCGTAAGATGAAGAAAATTATCAGAGTTATTCTTGTAGTTTATGCTTTAGCTTCGTCAATTAATATTATTTTTCTTCAGCAAATAATGGTCTTTCATACTTTTACTTATGCTATTGGTTGTTTATTAATAGTTGCGGTCTGCGTGTATTATTTTTATGAATTGTTTAAGGTTCCTAAAGCAGTTAAGCTGTGGAACAACCCCGCCTTTTGGATTTGTTCAGGCTTATTATTTTTTTATTGTTGCGGTTTTCCTTTATATGGGTTTGCTAATTTTATAAGTGGTATTTCAAAACTGATTATCAGCAACTTTTATTCGATCATTATTATTT
This sequence comes from uncultured Bacteroidota bacterium, assembly GCA_946479055.1. Next base: position 7,508 of record CAMLEX010000060.1, read on the forward strand.
TGAATATTTTTTTATACTCTTTATTTACGATTGCCTTTTTATGTCAATTCAAAACCAGGAAATATATTTCGTTACCATCATAGGTATCATACTGGGATTGCTCCTGGTGGGGTTTATCGTTACTATTCTTTTTCTCTACCAGCGCAGGCAACAACGGCAGGAACAGGAGATGGAAAAAATAAAGGATATGTATGAAAAAGAGGCTCTCCGATCTCAACTGGAAATACAGGAGAACACTTTCAAAACTATTGCACAGGAATTGCATGACAATATCGGGCAGATGTTATCGGTAGCCAAATTGTCGCTTTCTATCCTTCCTATTGAAAAGGGTCATACTGCCTTTGATCAACTTCAAAATTCACGGCAGGTATTAAACAAAGCGATCATTGATCTTTCCAATCTTACCAAAGGTCTGCATACAGATAGAATCGCACAAATAGGTTTAGCTGAGTCTATCCGATTTGAACTATATGCAGTGAAAAATGCAGGTATATTGCAGGTTCAATTTCATCAAACAGGTAGTGAAATTGAGTTCAACGAACAAAAATCGATTTTTCTTTTCCGCATTTTTCAGGAAGCATTAAATAATATTTTAAAACATGCAAAAGCCAAAGAAGTAGTTGTTAACCTGGATTACCAGGAAGGCATTTTTAGTCTGGAAATAAAGGATAATGGAGCAGGATTTAATATAGTTGAAAAAAAACAATCCGCCACTTCCTATAGCGGAGTAGGTTTAAAAAGTATGTTTAACAGGGCGAAGCTTATCGGAGCAGATCTTTCAATGACTAGCGAACCGGGGAAGGGTACAACTATTTTGATAGAACTTCCCTTATAGCAGGAGTAATAATTATGGCTAAAATCAGTAAAAATATACAGGTGGCTATCGCAGATGATCACAGTTTGTTAAGAAATGCATTGGCCAATCTTATTAATACGTTTGAAGGATACACTGTGGTAATGGAAGCCGATAATGGCAAAGACCTGTGTGACAAAATCATGAAGAATGTACTACCTGATATTGTGTTGCTTGATATTAATATGCCCGAAATGGACGGCTTTGAAACCACGCAATGGTTACATAGAAAATATCCTCAAATTAAAGTACTGGCATTGTCCATGCTTAGTGATGAACGATCGATCATTAAAATATTTCGCCTGGGCGCTAAAGGATATTTACTGAAAAACACTGATCCAAAAGAGCTGAAAGAAGCTTTAGATGCAATAATGAGCAAAAATGTGTATCTGTCAGAATACGTTTCAGGAAAACTGGTGAGTGGCCTTCATAATGATGTGGACATTGATGTCAAGGAAGTGGTATTAAATGAAAAGGAACGAGAGTTTTTGCGATGGACCTGTTCAGAATTATCTTATAAGGATATAGCTGAAAAAATGTTTGTCAGTCCCAGGACTGTCGATGATTACCGGCAATCACTTTTTTATAAATTAAAGGTTCATAGCCGTGTGGGGCTTGTAATGTATGCTATAAAAAATAAAATCGTTGAAGTATAATTATCTCGAAAGCAATTTTTTCAGGTAAGCAATCTGGCCGAGGTGATAAATATTGTGTTGTATGAGCCCGTTCAAAAGATAACGAAAATCATATTGGCGGTAATCAACGATGTCATTTAAGAATGAATCATCTTTGGTCCCAAGTAAAGCGATTATTTCCTGGTGGGTAGCTATCAATGCCGCCAGGCCTTCATCCCAATCATGAATTTTTGGATCTATTTCACGCCAATCCAGTTTTTCAAAAGCATCCAGATCATTGATATCGGCTTTTTCTATTCTTTTTAAAGTAAACTCCGCCCATGTAAGCATATGATACAGTAACTCTATCAATGAATGGGAATCAGCTGTTGGTTTTTTATAAGCGATAGAAGATTCCACTTCACGCAACATTGCATAAACCGGGCGGCCATACCAGGGCCCTCCATCCAATGTATTTTCAAAATTGCGAATGATAGATTGTATTTCTTTATTCATGCCCCTATCCCCTAAAGGGGTATTTAAGCTTTCAGTAATGAATTTACTTTCTAAAGGTACTAAAAGCCCCTTTAGGGGTTTGGGGTTTTATTTGCTCAGGTACATACTTCTGTCTTTATACAATTGCCTGAAGTATGGATCTCTTAAATCTTTAATGAAGCGGATAGCTTCACCTGTACTTTTCATTTCAGGCCCAAGCTCTTTATTGACGCCGGGAAATTTATTAAAACTAAATACTGGTTCTTTAATAGCGAAACCATTCAGTTTTTTCTCAAAGATGAAATCTTTCAGTTTGTGAGTACCCATCATCACCTTGGTAGCTACATTCAGGTAGGGTATCTGGTATGCTTTTGCAATAAAAGGTGTGGTACGGGAAGCTCTTGGATTAGCTTCTATTACATACACTTTACCATTTTTAATGGCAAATTGAATATTGATAAGTCCTTTAATATTCAAAGCCCTTGCAATTTTTTCCGCATATTCTTCCATTGTATGCACAATCAACGGCGACAAATTAAACTGGGGTAAAACTGCATTACTATCTCCGCTATGAATGCCTGCCGGTTCTATATGTTCCATCACTCCCATTACATGAAAATCATCCCCATCAAAAATGCCATCGATCTCTGCTTCCTGGCAGCGATCCAGGAAATGATCGATCAGTATCTTATTGCCCGGAATATGTTTTAATAAACTTACGACCGCTTTTTCTACTTCTTCATCGTTGATAACGATCCGCATTCTTTGTCCGCCTAATACATAGGAAGGACGAACTAAAACAGGAAAGCCCACTTTATTGGCCACAGCAACAGCTTCGTCCACATCATAAGCGGTGCCGTAATCGGGGTACGGAATTTCTAATTCCTTTAACCTGTCGCTAAAACGGCCGCGGTCTTCAGCAATATCCATACTATCGTAGGAAGTGCCAATGATCTTTATTCCTTTTTCATGCAAACGTTCAGCTAATTTCAATGCTGTTTGCCCACCCAACTGCACAATAACACCTTCCGGTTTTTCATGTTCGATTATTTCCCAGAGGTGTTCCCAATACACCGGCTCGAAATACAATTTATCAGCCATGTCAAAATCAGTGCTCACCGTTTCAGGATTACAATTCACCATGATAGCTTCATAGCCACATTCTTTGATTGCTAATAAACCATGTACACAACAGTAATCAAATTCAATTCCCTGGCCGATACGATTAGGTCCACTTCCTAAAACGATTATTTTCTTTTTGTCAGAAACCTTGCTTTCGTTAGAGAGTTGTTCACTTCCGTTGGGCCCTTTTTCAAACGTTGAATAGAAATAAGGAGTCTTTGCTTCAAATTCCGCTGAACAGGTATCCACCATTTTAAATACCCTTGTTATACCTGCCGCTTTTCTTTTTTCATACACTTCATCTTCTTTGCCATCATTCATAATGCGGCAAAGCTGTTCATCACTAAAGCCCATTGTTTTTGCTTCACGCAATAATTCAACAGGAAGTGTAGCGAGTTTATATTTCGCAATTTCTTTTTCAAGGTTCACTATTTTCTGTATCTCATATATAAACCAACGGTCAATACCATTTGTCGCTTTGGAAATAGAACCAACAGAAATACCTGCCATCAGCGCATCTTTGATACGGAATATCCTGTCCCATTTTGGAGTTTTGATATATTCCAATATTTCTTCCGCATGCATCAGGCTTTTACCGTAATAACCAAGACCCACTGCATTGTTCTCCAAACTTTGACAAGCTTTCTGAATAGCTTCTGTAAAACTTCTGCCAATGGCCATCACCTCACCTACACTCTTCATCTGCAGGCCCAATGTATCATTAGCGCCTTTGAATTTATCAAAATTCCAGCGGGGTACTTTTACAATAACATAGTCAAGCGCCGGTTCAAAATAAGCTGAAGTTGTTTTAGTAATCTGGTTTTCCAGTTCGTCAAGATTATAGCCGATCGCCAGCTTGGCAGCAATTTTTGCAATTGGATAACCAGTTGCTTTCGATGCCAGAGCCGATGAACGACTTACTCTCGGATTTATTTCAATGGCAATGATCTCTTCTGTATCAGGATTGAGTGCAAACTGTACATTACATCCGCCTGCAAAATTGCCGAGATCCCTCATCATCATGATCGCAGTATTTCTCATCAATTGCATAGCGGTATCACTAAGTGTCATTGCCGGAGCAACCGTAATAGAGTCGCCGGTATGAACACCCATCGGGTCAAAATTTTCTACCGTACAAATGATACATACATTATCGGCGCTATCTCTCAGAAGCTCCAGTTCAAATTCCTTCCATCCCAACACCGCTTTTTCTACCAATACTTCATGTATGGGTGATGCTTGTAATCCCCTGTTCAGAGCTTCATCCAATTCCGATTTATCATGAACAAAACCTCCACCAGTACCGCCCAATGTAAAAGAAGGACGGATTACCAACGGAAACCCAATCTCCTGCGCAAATTCTTTACCTTCTAAAAAAGAGTTAGCTGTTTTTGCAGTAGCTACCGGCACCTTGAGTTCGATCATCCACTGCCTGAACTTTTCCCTGTCTTCCGCTTTATCAATTGCTTTTATATCAACTCCTATCAATCGAACCTTATACTTTTCCCAGAGACCAAGATCTTCTGCCTCTTTACACAAGTTGAGTGCAGTTTGTCCGCCCATCGTTGGCAATACCGCATCAACCTGAATTTCTTCCAATATCTGCTCAATACTTTCCACTGTTAATGGAAGGAGGTAAACCTTGTCAGCCATCATTGGGTCGGTCATGATGGTAGCAGGATTGCTGTTAATAAGATACACTTTGATACCTTCTTCACGAAGGCTGCGGGCCGCCTGGGTTCCGGAATAGTCAAATTCACAGGCTTGTCCAATAATAATAGGCCCTGAACCTATGATCAGGACCGACTTGATAGAATTATCTTTTGGCATTTTTTTATTTTAGATGGCTCCATCCAGAAGCCAGTCCCGTCCGAAGGCGGGGATTTGAA
>CAMLEX010000061.1 GCA_946479055.1 uncultured Bacteroidota bacterium
GTGACACGAGGGGTTGAGAGACAGGCTCTTTTTTCTTTTCTGTAATGGCACTGTCCTGTTCATTGGTTTTATTTTCTGCGGCATTGTTGCAACTGATAATAAAAGCAGCGAGTACTATCGCCTTTGTATACATTCTTGTCATAGATAAAATATTAAATATTAGAAAGTCATTTTTATTTAAGAAATATTTTCAATAAGAGAAATAAGTTAATGTGTTTAGTTTGGGTAAATCAAAAACCTATAGAATTGCCACCATCAACAGGCAATACCACACCTGTAATATATTTTGACGCATCACCGGCGAGGAACAAAGCTGCATCAGCTATATCGGCCGGCTGGCCCATATATCCCATGGGGGTTCGTCCAAAAACTTTTTGTTTCCTTTCAGGGTCGGCATTCAATGCTGCATCCGTCATAGCCGTTACAATAAAACCCGGAGCTATGGCATTTACACGGATTCCCTGCGGTGAAAGTTCCACAGCCATTGCCCTTGTCATCCCATCGATAGCTGTTTTGCTGGCGCTGTATGCAATTACCTTGGGTAAGCCATATTGCGCAGCCATGGAACTGATATTAATGATAGAACCGCTTTTCTGTAACAGCATTTGCTTTACCACTTCACGACTGATAGCAAACACCGAACATAGATTGGTGGTAATAATTTTCTGAAATTCTTCATCGGTTACTTCCGTAAAATCCTTCTTCATATTTATTCCCGCATTGTTTACAAGAATATCTATCTGGCCGAATTTTTTTATGACATCTTTGATTAAGTCCGGAATCGATTTCAAGTCGCTAATATCACAAGGCAGAACATAACATAATTTGCCCAACTTATCTTTTGCATTCTTCAGTTTGTTTTCATCACGGCCAACTATTACAGTATGAATACCATCTGAAACGAATTTTTCTGCAATAGCATATCCTAGTCCTGATCCACCTCCTGTAACAATTGCCACTCTTTTGTTTTGTGTAGTCATAATTATTTTTATTTATCCCTGATCCTTGCAGAGAATAAGAAAGTTAAATTTTTAATTTCCCGGTGCATAAGGGAAATGTAAACTCTTGTAATAATCTAATGATTTATCCGGCTGCTCATAGTTAGCGGGAATGGGCATATTGCTGAACGTTTGAAAATAAAGCAAGCAGGCATTTCGCCACCATATCGCTTCTTTTACCTGTATAGCCAATAGCATCTTTACTTGCTGAAACCTTTCTTCGTCAACGTATTTTTTCAAACTATTCCATTGTTGCTGAATAGCTCTGATATCATCAACGCCCTTGTAATACTTATAGCAAAGTTCTTCCCATAAAGTCTGGCCGGATCTCATTTTATGTTTCCAGCTTACATGATGAAACCAAAGTAAGTATTTTTCATCACAGGTGTTTACATCTTCATATTGTTTACGCACCTCCGGGGTATACTCAGCCAATGCATTTGTACCGCTTGCAGTTCTGTTAAACCCAATGCCAAAAGAATCAGCTTTATGATAGTAAACCGGATTCCAGTCAGCTCTTGGTAAGTTATCACTCCAGGGGGCCGGGCCATAGTGGTGGCCATTGCCCATTATATGATGCAAGCCTAATGGCGTCATATAATTTACCATCGCTTCATGCGATGATAACATGATCTTTTTTACAGCACTAACAAATGTTGGATCATTAGTAAAGGTTTGACGTATCCATTCATCAGCGATTTGCACACTGCTTAAATGGTAGTCCCATGCTAAGCGGCCTAACGCATACCAGTTGGCTTGTCCGAAAGGATGCCCCGTCCAATTCCTGTCATTCCCAATATTAGCAACAGCAGCCATGCCATTTAAAGAATTATTATATAAACTTCCATCAATTACTTTAGCAACTGCGGACCCTTTGCCTTTTGCATAAGTGTCTGCATCCAATACTTCTTTAAACATTGGCGCTTCGTATACAAGATGTGTTCCCTGTCCGAGATATTCCTGTGTTAGCTGAAATTCCATCATCAGCGGAGTCTGATTCATCGCACCAAATAAAGGAGAGAAAGGTTCTCTTGGTTGAAAATCTATAGGACCATTCTTGACCTGCACCATTACATTCTTTCTGAATTTTCCATCAAGCGGTTTGAATTCTTCATACGCTTGTTTGAAGCGGTCATTCGATTGCTGGCTATACACAAATGCACGCCACATTACGATTCCATTATAGGGAGCTAATGCATCCGCCAGCATGTTAGCACCATCAGCATGATTTCTTCCATAATTCTGGGGGCCGGGTTGTCCTTCTGAATTGGCTTTCACTAAAAAGCCGCCGAAGTCAGGAATCAATTCATAAATTTCTTTTGCTTTATTGTTCCACCATTGCTGTACTGTATCATTCAACGGGTCCGCAGTTTTTAAGTTGCCAATTTCTATCGGAGCACTGAACCTTGCTGTCAGGTAAACCTTGATACCATAGGGACGAAAAATGTTGGACAATGCCGCACATTTCTCAAGCCATGGTTTAGTTAGCACTATTGCATTGGCATTTACATTAGTTAATGAAACACCGTTAATGCCAATAGATGCATTGGCTCTTGCATAATCTTTATAACGCGGATCCATATAATCGGGTAATGTATGCCAGTTCCAGATGGAAATACCGGCATAGCCTCTTTCTACATACCTGTCTAAATTATCCCAATGATTTAAAAAACGTAATTGTAAGGAAGGCGAAGAAATTATTGCAAGATTTGAAACAGGTTGTTGGGTTTGCAATAGTCGTAAGAAATGAAAACATCCATATAATACGCCTATATCATTATTCGCTGTAATGATGGTCATTTTTTTCCCCTGGTGATTGACCGAACGGATTATAAAACCCTGTTTACCTGCGGAAACCAAACTTTCTTTTGAAATTATCTGTGAAATAACTGTGGACTTCGATGCAATGCCGGCCAGAATAACACCATTCTGTAATGATTTTTTTAACGGAATTATTTTTCCTAATAGACCTTTCAATCCGTTTTCCAACTCTTCTTTGGCAGCAAGGAGAGTAGGTGAGTCAGAAGTAATATTTATTCCGCTGATTGTATTCCGATAATTGGTAAGTACCCGGGAATCATTGATTATTTTATAACGAAGCCACAGATCATAACCATCTTCTGCCCGCAACTGGGCCGACGCAAGCAATAAGGTAACCAGGAGAATTCGCTTAATATTTGAGATAAAGTGTTTCAAATATGGGTTTGCTTTTTGAGTGATGATTTTCTTATGATCAATTCGGAGCGCACCACTATCGTTTTCGTTTGGTTGATGTTTGAAATACCTCCCGGTTGATTGATAAGGTTTCGGGCAGCGATCTCTCCCATATCCATGCCCGGGTAATGAATAATGGTCAACTGTGGTTCTACTATTTTACTGATAGCGTCATTATTAAAACCAACTACGGCTATATCTTCAGGGATCTTTACGCCATGCTCTTTTAATGTTTGCATACATACGGCTGCGGAAAAATCATTAGTGATAAAAGCTCCATCAAGTAATGGGTTCATCTTCAATATCTGCATCGCAGTTTCTACACCACATTGTTCGCTCAGGTCTTTGATAAGTACCAATTCCTTTTCAAACGGAATATTATGATCGTACAATGCATCCATATAACCTTTATACCGTTGCGCATACACATTTCGCTTCAGGTTAGCCGTTACCAATACTATTTTTTTACAACCCTGTTCTATTAAATGCTGTGTAGCCTGGTAACCGCATTTGTAATTGTCAATAATTACTTTCGTGCAATCGCTTTTTTCCTCCACCCTGTCAAAGAAGATCACAGGAATTCCTTTTTCTTCAAATGATTTATAATGATCCAGGCTTTTGGTATTAAAAGCTAATGAAGCAATAAGGCCATCTACTCTTTTATGAAATAAGTTTAATGCATTGGCGGCTTCTTTTTCATAGCTCTCAGAAGAATGGGCTATGATCAGATCATACCCTGCCTCTGTTGTTACTTTTTCTATGCCTGCCAGTACCGAAGTAATAAAGTTACTGTTCAATTCATGTACAATAACACCAAGTGTATTTGTTTTCTGTTTGCGAAGGCTACTGGCAAAAGTATTATGCCTGTAGCCCAATTGTTTTGCGGTTTCCTGTATTTTCCTGCGTGTATTTTTATTAATGGCCGGATTGTCCTGTAAAGCACGACTCACCGTGGCTGAGGATAGATCCAGCTTAAGTGCGATATCATAAATAGTAATATCTTTTTTTGGCTTCATATTGCAATCGGTTGCATAAAAATCGCAAAAAAAAGTGCAACTACAAATTTTTGTTTTTTAAAGAAGATTCACGAATAATAATATCGGATCGGAGGATGATCATATTGGTGGTTTTGACATTGGAAATGCCATTCAGGTGATTGACGAGGCTGTTTACCGTAGCTTCTCCCATATCATAACCGGAATAATTTACTGTTGTAAGTTTTGGTTCTACTATTTTGCTGATAGGATCATTATTAAAACCTGCAAATGCGATGTCGCGGGGAATGCTGATACCGGCTTCTTTCAATTTGATCATACAAAAAACGGCAGCGGTATCGTTGGCCGAAAAAACTGCATCCGGCTTGCTGCTCATCCCCAGTATTTGCTCCGCAGCTTTGGTACCTGCTTCTTCGCTGAGCTTGCTGATATAAACTAATTTTTTTTCGTCAAAAGGCAGATTATGATCCAGCAAAGCATGTTTGTATCCTTTTAACCTGTCGGCATACACATTTCTTAAAGTATTACCCCCGAGATGCATGATTCGCTTACAACCCTGATCTATCAAGTGTTTTGTAACATCATAGGCTGCTTTATAGTTGTCAATGACGATGCAGGTGCTGTCGTTGTGAGGGTAAACACGGTCAAAAAAGACAACGGGAATACCTTTCTTAAAAAAGGGTTCAAAATGAACAATGTTTTCGGTATCATAAGCTAATGAGACAAGCAAGCCATCCACTCTTTTGTTGAACATCGTATAAGCATTGGCCATTTCTTTTTCCGAATTTTCAAGCGACTGGCTGATGATAAGATTGTAATTCTCACGGTTGGCCGCATCTTCCATACCGGCCAGTACAGACGACATAAAATAACTGTTGAGCCTGGGAACAATGACGCCAATGGTATACGTTTTTTTGCTGCGAAGGCTGCTGGCAAACGTGTTAGAGCGATAACCAAGATGTTTGGCAGCTTCAAAAATTTTCTTGCGGGTATTCTTATTAATGGCAGGGTGGTCCTTCAATCCCCGGCTCACAGTAGTGGCTGAAATATTCAGGTGTTTCGCTATGTCATAGATCGTTATTTCTTTATCATCCGCCATGTTTCAGCTTTGTTATGCAAATAAAGGCAGCATTATTGAGAAAAAAAATTGCAATCGGTTGCAATTTTTAAAAAAAACTCTTTACATTCGAATTGCTAATTCAATTTCATGCTTGCCATAATAACAAAAAGAAATCTCTTGAATGAGCTGAAATCCTTTCTGGAACAGCGTTTCGTCTTTCTCCCCATTTTCACCAGGGGTGTTTTCCTTTTTTTCTTACTTGTTTTTAGCGCAATTGCCGGACTTGAGCGGCTTCAACCCAGTCACCCCCAGCGACGGCTTTGGCCGCTAAGGGTTGGCTGTAATGATTCCATCCCGATGAAATAGAGCTACCACTAAAAATTTTGACAAGTTGGTTTCCAACTTTCTAAACTTAAACTAAAAAAAATTGCTGTTTATGAAAGTTTTACTCAGAGAGAACTTAAAACAAATCTGCCGGCAGAAAAACGGGTTATTCGAAAGAGCAATAACCTCGTTATTAGGTGTTCTGCTTTTCGCTTTTGTGTCGATGCCTGTGTCAGCACAAAACAACATTCGTGTGAACGGCCGTGTCACCAGCGAGAACGGCCAGCCTGTACCAAAAACTTCCATTACTGTTAAAGGAAGTAAGACCGGTACCACAGCCGATGATAATGGTAATTACGAGATCATGGTGCCTTCAAATGGAAGATTGGTAGTTACTGCTATTAATTATACCATACAGGAAGTTGGAATTAATAACAGGCAAACAGTGGATGTAACCCTCGTTACATTGGAAAAAACGGAGACTGAAGTGATCGTTGTTGGTTATGGAACGCAGAGAAAAATAGATGTGACCGGGTCGGTTGCAAGAGTTAATCTTGAAGCCATGGGCAATGCGCCTAATACCAATATAGGTCAGTTTCTCCAGGGAATGGTGCCCGGCCTTAACGTGGGCTTATCAACTTTTGCCGGTGGTACTCCTCCCATATCTATCCGGGGAAGAGTTACTCTTGGTGGTAGTCAAAATACTTTAATCATCCTGGATGGTGTCCAGTATACCGGGTCTTTATCTTCTATCAATCCTGATGATATTGCATCAATTGATGTGTTGAAAGACGCCAGCTCTACAGCTGTATATGGTGCACAGGCTGCCAATGGAGTTCTTCTTATCAGTTCCAGGAAAGGGAAGTATAATCAAAAACCCCGGATAACTTTTTCAAGTGCTTATACCAGTCAAAAGCCTACCCAGGGAGATCTCCGGCCATTAAATCGTGAAGAATACCTGGAACAATTTAAAGATGCGTTTTATACGCAGGCTTTTCAGGGGCCTGATTATTTAACACCCAATCCAAGCTTTAATGTTGCTAATGTTGTAGACCCAACAATGGCTAATGCTACCCGAACAGAGGTGCTGCCAAACAATTTTGATTGGTGGGATGAGGGAACAAAAACCGGATCCATTGTTGAAAACACGATAAGCTTTTCCGGAGGCGGTGATAGAGTTACCTACTTCCTCTCCGGCGGTCTCGTAGATCAGAAAGGCTATATTATAAATGATAAGTTCAAAAGAAAATCAATTCGGGCCAACCTGGAAGTAAAGGCTACCAATTGGTGGAAAGTTGGCCTTGTATCATTTGGTTCCTTCGTCAACCAGGATGGGTCAGAGCCTTCGTTAGGAAATTTAACTATTGCTTCCCCCTTGCTTGTGCCATTTGATAGTGCCGGTAACGTGATACCCTTTCCCACCAATACCGTAGTGCCAAATCCCTTTAATACCTTTTATGTGGATGATTATGACAGGCATCAATACTATTTTGCCAATATTTATTCAGACCTGGATATTCCTTTTATCAAAGGATTGAATTACCGGATAAATTTTGGAAACAACTTCAGGACCGACCAACATTATTATGCGAGCAAGTTTGATGGCGGATTGACTGGCCGTGCATACAAGGAAAACCAGGATTATTATGATTACACTTTTGACAATATCCTTACCTATACCAGGAGATTTGGCAAGCATGATGTAACCGCTACAGCTGTATACGGCGCTATTGAAAGAAGATACAGCAGAACATTTGCCGAAGGTGTTGGCTTTACCCGGCTTAACCTTAGTTATAACGACCTGGGGAGTGCCGCCAACAAAAACTTAACTACCAATGCATGGGAAGAAGCACTGAATTACCAGATGGGAAGAGTGAATTATAAGTTTGATGATAAATACCTGTTAACAGCTACTGTGCGCAGGGATGGATTTTCCGGATTCGCCCAAAATTTTAAATATGCAACTTTCCCGACTGTTGCCGTTGGCTGGATTATTTCAAATGAAAGCTTTATGCAAAATATAAACCTGGTCAACTTTCTTAAGTTAAGAGCGGGTTATGGAGTAATAGGCAACCAAACACAGCGATATCAATCGCTTGCCCGTGTAGCCACTAATGCTTCTTATGTTTTTGGTGATGGAGGTTTTACAGCATTTGGCCAGCAGGTTGCAAGTCTTGAGAACCCGAACCTGAAATGGGAACGGACAAAAGGTATGAGTTTAGGTTTGGATTTTAACCTCATCAATAATCGCTTATCTGGCTCTTTAGATTACTATAATAATAATACGGTCGATTTGTTGTATCCTGTAAGAATCCCGACAGTTACCGGGTTCGATGAAATTATGACAAACCTTGGAAAAATTAATAATAAAGGATTTGAAGCAGGGCTGACATATAAAATAATAAACAACAAAAACTTTATATGGTCAACAACCTTTAATTTCTGGACAAATACAAATGAAATCAAAACACTTACCGGTGTGGATGCGAACGGAGACGGAAAGGAAGATGATCTTATAACGAGCGGTTTGTTTATTGACAAATCTATCCAAGCCATTTTTGATTATAAGGCTGATGGTATTTACCAATTAAATGATACAAGATTGCCAGGTTTCCAGATTGGTAGTTACAGAGTGGTGGATGTAGATAAAAACAATGACATCACTGCCGCCGACCGTATGTTCCTTGGCAGACAGGAACCTGCATACCGGATGAGCTGGCATAATACTTTAACCTATAAGAGCTTTTCTTTAAGCTTTTTCTTCAACTCAATACAAGGCGGAAAAGATGGATACCTGGGTAATAGTATGCGGCTCTATTATCGTGAAGATAATTCGGTACGTAATAATGAATTGAATAAAGTTGATTTCTGGTCGCCCAGAAACCCTAATGGCAAATATCCCAGGATCACCTCAGGTAGCCACTCTAAAGTAGAACCCGCTCTTTGGGAAAGCAGGAGCTTTGTGAGATTGCAGGATGTTTCTTTGTCTTACGATCTGCCGGACAAAATACTTAAGAAAATCAAGGCCCAGGCGATCAATGTTTATATGAGTGGTAAAAACCTGGCAACCTGGAGCGATTGGGAAGGATGGGATCCGGAAACAGGCCAGGGGCTTTTGTTAGACGGAAGGCCTGTACTAAGGGCATTTACTTTTGGGATTCATATTACATACTAATCATAATATTATCAGGTTAAAATATTTTATATGCAAAAGATAAAATCATTTTTATTAGTGTTTCTCCTTCTTGCCGGCGGATTATCCTGCAAGAAAAGTTTTTTAGATGAAACACCACTCGACACATTAAGTTCCACAAACGCTTTTCAAACATCCAGCGATTTTAATGCTTCTGTAAATAACCTGTACAGGCTGGTACGTTCCGAATTATATACACTGAACGATAATGCTCCTATGGAATACCAGTACAGAACAGATATTGCATTTTACGTTCCAGCTGCTTTTCCAGCTAATCTCGATGGAGAAATAAGCCCTACCTCAGGTATCATGTCCAATCATTGGGGAGCACTGTATAAAATTGTTGCGGAGGCTAACACCATTATAAGCCGTATACCTGCATCACAACTTTCAGAAACTGATCAAATGCTATTTGAAGCAAGGGCCCGTTTTTTCAGAGCTTTTGCTTACAGGTGCCTGGCCTATTTATGGGGTGGTGTTCCTTTAGAAACAGCAGAAGTTACCGAGCCGAAAATCGACTACGTAAGAGCAACAAGAAAAGAAGTATATGCACAGGCAATTGAAGACCTCAGTTTTGCTGCAGCTAATTTACCGGGTATTACCGCGGTTAAAGATGGAGAAATCTCTAACCTGGCAGCGCAGCATTTACTGGCAGAGGTATACATCGCCGACGGACAATTTCAAAATGCTATTACAGCTGCATCAGCAGTAATTGATGATCCTGCTACTGATCTTATGACCAGCCGTTTTGGAACCCGTAAAACAGTAACACCCGGGGATGTTTATTGGGATTTGTTCCGCAGGGGCAATCAGAACAGGAAAGCTGCCGGCAACACAGAAGCTATTTGGGTAATTCAGATTGAGACGGATATACCTGGTGGTGCAGCAATTACTACAACTAGTTTTGCAAGTGGCGATGGTTTTTCTTTGGAAAGAGTACATGCGCCACTGGTCCGTGATGTAACGGTTAATAATGTGGCAACTTTTTCATGGCCGGCCAGTGATTATTCTTCTGGCGGAAGAGGCGTAGGATTTTGGGCTCCTTCCAAATATTTTATAGACAGCGTTTATGCAGCTGATCCTTTAAATGATATTAGAAATGCCAATCACAATTTTGTAAGGAAATTCCGGGTTACTAACCCCGCGAGTCCACTTTATAATACGGATATTGATTTTGCAAATCTGCCTGCTGGAACAAAAGGTACAAGCGGCGCCGTTTTAACTTCAGGCGTTCCCAGCAGGGCGCTGTATCCTTACCAGACAAAATGTACTGATCCTGGTAATCATCCTGCTAATCTTTATGCAAGCCCTGCACCTTATCCTAATGCATTGAAAGGTGGTGCCGGATTTACATACCAGGATCAGTATATGTTCAGGTTGGCCGAAACTTATTTGTTAAGGGCAGAAGCTTATTTGGGATTGAATAATACAGCTGCTGCAGCTGACGATATTAATGTTGTAAGGGCCAGGTCCGGTGCTGCACCCGCATCAGCAGGCGATGTAAATATTGATTATATTCTGGATGAAAGAATAAGAGAGTTAGGTGTGGAAGAAAAAAGAATGTTCACTCTAATGCGTTTGGGAAAATGGTATGACAGGGTTATTAAGTGTAACCCATTTTATGCCAGCGCAGCACAAACCAAATTCAATCTTTGGCCGATACCTCAATCAGAAATTGAAAGAAACAGGGGCGCAAAACTCGAACAAAACCCGGGCTATCCGCAATAACGTTTTAAAGTTGACATAAGCAAGCAGTGTTCAGGAGAGGTAATAATCTCACCTCTCCTTTTTTCCATTTTAAAGGCATCTCCTTTGAGACTATAAATTATCTTAATCTCTCGATTTCGTTTGTGTTGAAATCGAAGGTTCTGAATCACATAACCTGATCCTTTCAAAATTTACAAGCTACTTTTTTATAGTCAGTTGATATCATATTAAACGCAAAAAACAAATTCATTCAGCGATTAAAAAAAATAAAAATAAATAATATTGGGGTTGATAAAACTAAGATTAATGCGTATTAACTCACCTGCTGAATCAATTCTCAGTTCACAAGGAAAAACCTGGTTAATCCTTTTTGTGTGTTCACTCATGCTTCTGAATTGTAAAAGTTCAAAATCAGTTGCAAACTCCGGGAGTGCAAAAGACACCGGATCGCCATACAGGGAGCATATCAGCATCAATGATGGCTGGAAGTTTATGCGCTATAGTTCGGAGACGGATAAATTGATTTACGATATACGACCTGAGGTTACTGACCGTAATGATAATGTAGTGGCCGATACCAAACCCACTGAAGCTGTAGTGCTGGGTTCTTCAGAGAAAGTTTTAAAGAAATGGATTTTACCGTCTGCCAATGATTTTATCAAAGATCCGTCAAAGCATTATCAACGCCCTGCTGGTAATCCCGGAAGTGATTTTCCTTTTGTACAAAACAATTTCAATGACAATGCATGGGAACAAGTGAATTTGCCGCATGATTGGGCCATCAAAGGACCGTTTTATAAAGAAGACAACGCAATAGTTGGCGGCGGAATGGGACGCCTTCCCGTTCATGGCGTTGCATGGTACAGAAGAAAGCTGGATATCTCTTCTGCTGATAATAGAAAAAACATTTACCTAGATATGGATGGTGCTATGTCATACGCTATGATATGGCTCAATGGAAACCTTGTTGGTGGATGGCCATATGGCTATAATTCTTTTCGTCTTGACCTTACTCCTTACATAAAACCCGGTGGAGACAATCAACTGGCCATACGCCTGGATAACCCCACCAATTCGGCCCGCTGGTACCCCGGTGCTGGTATTTACCGCAATGTATGGCTTACAAAAGTAAACCCGGTGCAAGTAGCACAATGGGGGACGTTTATCTCAACAAGGGATGTTTCTGCTTCATCCGCCACAATAGATATTGCCGTTAATATTGAAAACAAAACAAATGCTGATCAAAGTATTGAGATAGTTACAGGAGTTTATTTGTTGAATGATAAATTGGAAAGAGCTGGAGAAATTGCGGCTGCTTTTCCTAATTCAGTTTCAACTATACAAGCCGGAAAAAAATTGAAAGTTGAAAATGCAGTCACCATAAAAAATCCATTGCTGTGGGGGCCGCCGCCTACTCAAAAACCAAATCTTTATGTCGCCGTTACCCGTTTATATATACAGGGAAAACCTGTTGATGAATATGAAACCCGTTTTGGAATTCGCTCCATGAAATTTGATCCGTTAAAAGGTTTGTTGGTTAATGGAGAAGCATTGCGGTTCCAGGGTGTGAACCAACACCACGACCTGGGTGCACTAGGCGCTGCATTTAATACAAGGGCTGCAGAAAGACAGTTGGAAATTTTGAGTGAAATGGGATGCAATGCCATTCGCCTGGCACATAATCCGCCAGCGCCTGAATTATTGGATCTGACAGACCGCATGGGTTTCCTGGTCATTGATGAAATATTTGACAACTGGGAAAGAAAAAAAACGCCACTTGATTTTCATTTGATCTTTCCTGATTGGTATGAAGCAGACACACGATCTTTTATAAGAAGAGACAGGAATCATCCGTCTATTGTCGCATGGAGTTTTGGCAATGAAGTAGGAGAACAATATACTGCAGACACCGGTGCGGCACTGGCAAAAAAACTGCACGATATTGTTTTG
>CAMLEX010000062.1 GCA_946479055.1 uncultured Bacteroidota bacterium
TTCCGATCTATAACTGCATTGTTGGTGGCGCTATTGATGCAAGATTTCTGCCATCCATACTGAAAGGCGTTATGGAGAAAATGCAGAACGGACCGTTGACGGGTTCATATGCCCGTGATATAAGGGTTTGTGTGTATGATGGAAAAATGCATCCGGTTGATAGCAATGATATATCCTTTAAGATAGCGGGTTTACAGGCTTTCCGGCAGGCGTTTCAGCAGGCTGATCCCCAGATACTGGAACCTATCTATCATGTAGAAGTATTATGTCCGGATGATCTGACGGGTGCTGTGATGGGCGATCTGCAAAGCAGGCGTGCAATAGTGGAAGGAATAGACGCAGAGGGTCATTTTCAAAAAGTAAGTGCGAAAGTACCTTTAGCTGAAATGGATAATTATTCTTCGTCGCTTCGCTCGATTACACAGGGAAGAGCAAAGTTTAAAATGAGTTTTCTTTCATACGAACCTGTTTTATTCGATATGCAGAAAAAATTGATAGAAGAATATAGTAAGGCGGCGAAGGAAGAATTGGTGTAAAGAAAAAACAACAACTTTGTTTAAATAGTCACTTTAGGGTGGCTATTTTTTTTTGTTTGTCGAGCTGCTCCCAAATGTCCTCATGCCGTGGTTCGTGTCCAGGAACCAAACTTAGTGTTGCCAGAAATGGCTTGTCAACACGAACCACGGCGCAACGGGTGTTACGATTATTAGCCCGGCTGCATTGCTACTAGTATCGTCGGTTGCGTCGCACTCTTGTACGTTCGGTAATTCTACTGGACATTCTGGAAGCTTTCCATCTTTTGAGTTATTCAATTCAATCTGTTGGTGAGAAGAAAACACCAACAGCGGCGTAAAAGGGTAAAAGGAATGCTAAGTATTCCTGTTCATTATATTTGCCTTATTAATTTAGAAACACTATGAAATATTGCTTACTTGTAGGGCTTTTTCTTTTTTCAACGCTTGTCAGCCTATGCCAAGAGTTGCTCGTACCATATCGAGCAAAAGATAAATGGGGATATTCTAACACCGAAGGCAAAATAATCATTCAACCAATATTCCAGTATGCATTTTTTTTCAAGATTGAAGAAATTGGAAATAAGGTTCTTGAGTTCGCAGAAGTTAGACTCAATAATAAAAATGGACTTATTGACAGGCAAGGAAAGTTAATTATTCCTTGTGCCTTTGATAAGTTTGATATCGCGGTTGGGGCATTTTGTCTCCCCGTTACTGCAAATGAAAAACATGGTCTTTACTCGCTACCAGATGGCAAGATGCTTTTAGACACGGTTTATACTTACATACAACAAGAAGCTGGCGTTAGAGGTGATTTTAGTCTGTTTTTTCCAACAAACCGGGCTGGCAAAGTTGGCATTTATGATGGGTTTAGTCATAAGTGGCTTGCGAAACCCGATTTTGATGGAATTATTGCTTATAGCAGGAAGGAGGTTTTTGTTAAAAAAGAACAAAAACAATTTGTTTTAAATCTAAAGTCTGGAACGATAACACCTTTTATTAAAATTAAAGATGAGGAAACGCTTGTTGCTGCTAAAATTGGGGAACCAATATCTAAAAATGAAAGTCCCAAGAAGACCGAAAGTGTTACTAAAAATCTTCGGGAGATGTCTTTTGATTTAAACCAGCCAGAGATTATACACGAAAATGGGAAGTATGGATACCGGTTTATAGAAAGCTTCAAACGTGAAAAATCCCGTAACCGTGACTCAATGCCAACAATGCCGGACATCATAAATCCTCAATATGACAGCATTGATGCACAACGCGGATTTATGAACCGGCTTGCTGTCAGGCAAAATGGAAAATGGGGTATCGTTGATAGCAAGAATAGAGAAATCCTCCCAATTCAATACACAGGCTTCGACATATGGGCGTCTAATGCAAATGAAGATATCTATGTCGTTCGTGTTGACACAAAGTTTGCTTTGATAGATAAGAACGGAGATACCCTTGTGCATGGTTGCGACGAAATTCGATTCAAGGGAGAATACCAACTGTTACGTCGTGGTAGACTATTTGGGGCATATATTGCAGGTAAAGGTAAGGGATACGAAAACACCTTCCGCCGTACCCTGATTCCTATACAATATAACAAAATTGAGAGCGAAGTCATATTCTATCGAGGAAAGGTATATCCCTTTTTTTATGTCCAAAGTCAAAAAGGAAGCGGGTATCTGAGTCCCGAGGGTAAAGAGTACTTCGAATAACTGTGATACTCGATAGCTATTATTTCCCTGCCGAGTCTTCAATATTAAAGTTTCTCCGGCGATGTCTCGGCCAACAGTATCTAATATCAAAATGAATTAAGTGGCCGGACTCGCCGTACATTTTAATAACCATTCCAACGACGAGTCCACCCCTCACAAGCCCAACGCAGTGAGACTAGTCTAAGAAACAAAATTGCATTCTAAATATGCTGAACAGAATTACCGAACGATGAAGAGTGCGACGTCCGCCCGGCTGAGCCATTCGGACGGGCAACAGACGATGCCATGAAATACTATCGCTGGTAACATAATTTTTAATTTATCATTCAATATATTTTATCGCTTAATAATTTTGAAAACTTCCGGTTTTCCTGGTCCATTGGATATCTGCACAAAATAAACGCCGCTTGTTAAAAAGCCCGCATCAACATTTGTTGTACCTTGACTGATTGTTTTCTGAAGCAATATGGCTCCCTGTGCATTTGTTATCGTTAACAGGCTTGGTGTAGTATATGATTGATTCACGATAAACTGCCTGGTAAAAACAGTCGGATATACCTGGAGCTTACCTTTTACTATTATAGAACGTACTTCACTAAACGTTTGTTTACCGTCTTCATCAACCACCGCTATTTGATAATAGTTTGTTCCGTTTAAAGTAGTATTATCAGTATAGGTATAGGTTATTTTACCATTATTGTCCATGGCTTTCATTGAACCTATTTTTCTAAAGCTGCTGCCATTATCACTGCGCAGCAGGTTATAATGACTTACATTTTCTTCCTGGTATACGGTCCAGTTGACAATGACACTGCTGCCTTTTTCTTTTAGTTGAAAGGTCAGGCCTTTTACGGGAAGTACAATGAAGGCATTTGTTAATATCCTGCTGCCAGAAAGTACAATGCCGGGATCTGTTGGCAAACCGCCGTATTCAACCATCATACCAACTGAGATATTTAAAGGCATGTCATTCCATGTTCCTGGCACACCGCCGGAATACATTTTAAGGTAATGTTCACCACCAGCATTATTGGGCTCGCCACTGTACCAATTCATATATGTTCCTCCTGTCGCAGCAACCGGCGAGCCATTGCCATATGAAATAGGTTGCCCTTTTTCGGGTCCTGTTACCCAATAGAATCTGCCTTCAGATGCATTCTGGTCTGCATAGGTCGTTGCTCCTGTAGCAGTATTGATCTCATTATATGCATCCGAACCACCAAGCCATCCATCAGAGACTAATTTTTGATAAATAAGTTCATTTTCCTGCTGACTGGTGATGGTAGCCAGGTAGCCCTGAAGTCCCATATATGTTCTGGCTGCAGCGGCATCACGGGCTGCTGCCCAACTGGAAGTAGTAGCAGGTACATATTCATAGAAATGTCCGTTTGGTCCGGAGATCATATTGCCGGCAGAGAAGGTGACAGTTCTGTCGTTTGAACTCGGCGAGCTGGAAACAAATGTTACCGTACGGAATAAAGTTTGCCAGTCAGAAGGTTTGGCTGTGCCTGTAAAAGACAATACACCGGTGGCAGCGTTGTATGATGCCGTAACACCAGATGGTAAATTGCCTGTATAGGATAAGAGATCGCCAGAAGCGAAGTTGCTGGAAATAGTAAGCCTGGCATCAGTGATCATGCCACCCGATTTTAGTTCAAGCGCATTGTCTACCACTACAGAAGAGTTTAATGTATGATAATTTGAAGAGGAAGTTGGGATGAGGATGGTAGGCTTTACTACAACTGTTCTGCTATGTGTTACGTCCAAAGTCGGCTCACTTGACAAGCCAACAAATTCTACTATATAGCCATCAACATTATTCCAACCGCTAACTACATCATCGTTCCATCCACCACTTAGTTTCATTTCAGTATAATGTTCACCACTGCCCCAGTTATTGGGTTCTCCGGCATTCCAATTCATATACTGACCAAGCTGCACAACAGGATTGGTATTGCCTGTTGAAAACAGGGTACCAGCCTCCGGACCCGTAACCCAATAAAATTTGCCTTCAGCCTGATTCTGGTCTGCATAGGTTGATGTGCCGGTAGCGGCATTGATCAAACTATATTCATCCGAGGCTCCTATCCAGGCAGCGGCATTTACATCATTTGTGGGTATTAATCCTTGCACAAATTGATTTTCATTTGCGGATGTTGTTGTTGCCAAATAGCCTGTAAGACCAAAGTAATTTTTTGTGGCAGCATCTGCTTTTGCACTTGTCCACGATATATTCGTACCGGGAACATACTGATAGTAATGATTGTTGGTGGTGTTAATGTAGGTGGAACCAAGATAAAACTCAATAACACGGTTACTGGCTCCTCTTGCGGTAGCTGTAAACGTTACCGATCTTAACAGAGCCTGGTAGTCACTTGACGATGCACTACCTGTAAAGGTTAATAGGCCCGAACTATACGACCCCGTTACTCCGGAGGGTAGCAACGCACTTGTATAGCTTAAGATATCTCCGGAGACATAGTTGGAAGTTATCGACACCCTGGCGCCGTCTATCGAATGTGTTGTTGTTATTACTACAGCATCATCGACTACAACAGGTGAAGCATCGTCGTCTGTTGATACGGAAGAAGAAGAACCAGTAAAACTAACTTGAGCAAAAGAGGAAGTACAGCATAGATACATGCCTAGCAATAGGGGCAGGAGTTTTCTCATAAAAAGATATTGGTGGTTTCGAAATAGGTAACTAAGAAACAATTTTTTAAGCTTATAAAAAAAAATAATATTGCTAAATAGCTATTTAAGGTTTAGCGCTCATGACCAACCTTATCTTAAAAAGAATAATCCTTTCATCTTTCCGCCTACCTTATTAAATCAAAATAACTTACACCACCTGAATCATTATGAATTGAATGTGAAGGATTTTTTATCTCTCCTGCTGTCGTAACTCACCTCTCAAATTGTCGCATTTACACTCTTGCTGTTACATAAATTAAAAGCAACTTTGTAAAACATATTTGAAAATACGATTGAGGAGAAATCCAGTATGCTGAACAGATAATTAGCTGGTGAATCAGCTGCACTATTTTTATGAACGGGTTATTGTATAAAAGGATAGACAGTAATTTTATAGGAACTATCAACTGCGATAATTTATTATTAAAATGCCAACGGTCAAATTTACTTATGCACTGAACAGATTTTTTAAGGGGTTGAAGGATACTCCGTCAAAAGGGAATTCACTGAAAGAGGTGCTTAAAGAAATTGAAAACAATTACCCTGGTATCCGCAGCTATATTCTGGATGATCAGGGAAGCCTGCGCAGGCATGTTAATATTTTTATTGATGGTGCGTTGATCAACGATCGTGTATCATTGAGTGACCGTTTTACTGAAAACAGTGAAATTTATATCATGCAAGCATTGTCGGGAGGATAGATCAAAACTCATTAAATCCATCGTTATGCAAAAAACAATTCTGCTTGGCACCCGCAAGGGTCTTATCGTTTATCAATTAAAAAATAATCACTGGCAGGTTGAAAATCTTTTTTTTGAAGGAGCTCCTGTTTCCATTGCCTATGCTGATTCAAGAACAGGCACCTGGTGGGCCAGTCTCGACTTTGGACATTGGGGCGTAAAGCTACATCGCTCAACCGACAGGGGAGCTGTATGGGAAGAAATAGCAGCGCCGGCTTATCCTGAAGGCGAAGAAATTAAAGAAGGCGTTCCTGCGACTACCCGTTACATCTGGGCGATGGCGCATGGAGGTAAAAACTTTCTCTCAAGGTTATGGATTGGTACTGATCCCGGCGGCTTATTCGTCAGCGAAGATGCAGGTAATAGTTTTCAATTAGTGGAATCTTTATGGAAACATCCTACCCGCAAGGATGGATGGTTTGGCGGCGGTCGTGACCAGCCGGGCATTCATTCTATAGTTGTCGATCCAAGAAATGAAAATCGTATTCATGTCGGCATTAGTTGCGCCGGCATTTTTGAAACCATCGATGCAGGCAAAACATGGGAAATAAGAAACAAAGGCATGCGGGCGGATTTTCTTCCCGACCCCAATGCGGAAACTGGTTATGATCCGCATATATTGGTGGCAGCTCCAACGAATCCTGATGTGCTTTGGCAGCAAAATCATTGTGGTATTTTTCGGTCTACCGATGGCGCAAAAAATTGGGAAGATATAGGACAGCCCGAAGGCCCTGCAAAGTTTGGATTTGCTATGGCAGTGGCTGATGACAATCCCGACCAGGCATGGGTGGCTCCGGCCAATAGCGACGAGACAAGAACTGCGATCAAAGGAGCTTTATGTATTTGTCGCACGGACGATGGTGGCAAGAGTTGGAAGGATTTTAGAAAAGGATTACCGCAGGAGAATTGTTTTGATATTGTATATCGTCATGCATTGGCTACATCAGGAGATGCATTAGCATTTGGCACCACTACCGGCAATTTCTTTTTTTCGCCCGACCGGGGCGAAAGCTGGCAAACGCTTAACAACTATCTGCCGATGGTGCATTCGGTGCAGTTTGTGGAGTAAGAAGATTTTGATACCAGCGACAGTACAAATTGCATCGCCTGTTGCGTCGCACTCTTTATCTTTCTGTTCGCTGCTGTGCAATAAAAATAATTTCCTTCTTAATAATTATTTTTTTATAGCCATCATATTTTAATGTGATGGCTTGTTCAATTTTGCATTGGAGTTAATTTATTTTTGGAACAAAGAATAGCGCCAAAGATGGCGTTATGGGCAACCCCAAAGTTTGCAACAGATGATAAAAAGTAAGGTAACTTTGGCAGACAAATGGTGCAAAACGATATTAAACGATTTAACAGGCTGATAGAGATTCTCCTTTTTCTGCAATCGAAAAAAATCATTACTGCGACTATACTTGCCGGCCGATTTGATGTTAGCGTAAGAACGATTTACAGAGACATAAGAGCATTAGAACAAGCAGGTGTTCCTATTTTGACAGAAGAAGGAAAAGGCTACTCTATAATGGAAGGCTACAGAATTCCACCTATTATGTTTACAGAAACAGAAGCAAATGCTTTAGTAACAGCCGAACAGTTTATTCTAAAAAATGCCGATAGATCCCTTATTAAAAATTATACTGACGCTGTTAATAAAGTAAAGGCGGTATTAAAAGATTCCTTAAAAGAAAAAACAGAATACCTGTCAGAAAGAATTGCAGTAAGACCATACATTCCCCACGAATATAATAGCGATACACTTACTGTATTTCAAAACGCCATTGTAAACTCTAAAGTGATAGAATTAACATATAAGTCTGAAAGCAAGGACGAAGTTACCAAACGAAAAATTGAACCTTTTGCACTATACCTTAATATTCATAATAGCTGGACTCTTATAGCCTTTTGCAGATTACGAAAAGATTTCAGGCATTTTAGACTTGAAAGAGTTATTTCTGCAATGACACTTGACGAACAATTTACACCTCTGGATATAACGCTTGACGAGTTCATTGAAAACCACCGTAAAAAACGGCAACTTCAAGACAAGTAATAGACTGCCTTTCATTTTTCATCTATTTTTTTAAAAATAGGTTACTACCCCTGACAAACTGTTGTCACTACCCCCATCTACTTTTGCCTTCCAAATTAAAAAAGGATGGTAAAAAATATTACAGTAATTGGTGCAACAGGCTTAATTGGCATCCCAGTAACAAAAGCATTGGTAAATGCGGGCTTCAATGTAACTGCATTGGTAAGAAATATTGAAAAGGCAAAGAAAATCTTGCCTTCAAATATCCATTTCATTCAAGGTGATTTAAACAGCAAAAAGCCTATCACAGAGGCTGTTAGAAATGCAGAAGGTGTTTACATAAATCTGAATGCCACATTTAACGACAAGGAGAAAGAATTTAATACCGAAAGAGAAGGCTTAGATAATATTCTGTCAGCCTTAAAAAAATCGCCGGTAAAGCAAGTAGCATTTTTATCTTCTTTTTTGGCAAGAGACTATCAAGGGAATTGGTGGGTTATGAAAATGAAAAAAGACGCCATATCAAATATAAAAAATAGTGGCTTGCCATATACTATTTTTTATGCAGCAAGTTTTATGGAGAATCTTGAAGTTTCAATGAGGGATGGCAATAAAATAAATACCATTGGCAAACCCGCTTCAAAATTATCCTGGTGGATAGCCTCAGATGATTTTGCTAACCAGGCAGCAAAGGCATTTTCGCTAGATGCCGCTATTAATAAAGAGTATAGCATTCAAGGTTTAGAGGGATTCACAACGACTAATGCCATACAGACTTATGTAAATAACTATAAAAAGGCACAATTAAAAATTGCCAATTTGCCTATGGGGATGGGTAAGTTTCTTGCACATTTTGTTAAGCCATTAAAATTTGCAATTCCGCTCATTGAAACTATTAACAACGACAATGAAAAGTTTGAAGCTGAACAAAGCTGGAAGGAACTTGGAAAACCACAAACTGATTTGAAAAGTTTTGCAAGTAGGTAAGCCACATAATGCGGTTGCCATCAATAACTCTAAATCTAAAATTAAAATGGGAAGGTCAAATAATCAATTATTCAATGTAATACTTTGGATACTTCAAGCAGTAGTAGCTGTAATGTTTATTATGCCGGGTTTTATGAAAATGTTATTACCTATTCAAACATTATCAGCTATGCTTCCCTGGACTGGGCAAGTTTCACCGTATATGGTAAGAGGATTAGGGCTTATAGATGTATTAGGTGGTGTAGGAGTCGTTTTACCTTCTTTATTACTTGTAAAGCCCCAGTTAGCAGGAACTGTTGCTATAGCTTGTATTTTATTAATGATAAGTGCAATTATATTTCACATATCAAGAGGTGAAGCCTCAGTAATTGGATTCAATATTGTTGTCATTTTTATTCTTGCATTCATTGCCTGGGGCAGAAATATAAAAGCTCCTATTCAATCAAAATAATTTAGTAAACAATTAAATAAAACAAATATGAACAAATCGTCACAAACACTTGATGTTGCACAAAAATATTTTGATGCCATCTCATCAAAAAATGTAGAAGCCGCAGTTGCCTTATGCGATGAAAACATCACAACCCAAAGCCCTTTAGGAAATCTTGAAGGAATTAAATCATTTAAAGCCTTTACTGAAGGATTCGCCAAAATGATTATAAAGCTAACACCATTAGCTATTTTGGGTGGGGATGGAAAGGCTACAATTGTTTATATAGCTGACACTTTTCCAGTTCAAAATTCCTATGTAGTGGAATATCTGACTATTGAAAACGGAAAAATCACTTCTAATATAACGATTTATGACAGTGTTCCTTATCAGGAATACGCAGCAAAGCAACCGAAACATCAGTAGTAGCAAAGCGGATTTAAAAACTCACAATTAGATAATAGATGATTTTAGTAACAGGAGCAAACGGACATTTTGGTTCGGCAACAATTGATTATTTGCTGCAAAAGGGTGTTCAACCACAAGAAATTGCGGCACTTGTAAGAAGCGAAGAAAAAGGAGCATCTCTTAAAGATAAGGGCATTGAATTACGATTAGGTGATTATCATAACTACAATTCCCTCATGGAAGGATTTAAGGGAATAGACAAATTGTTGTTTGTATCATCGCCGTCACCGGCTGACCGTACACAAGAACACACCAATGTAGTAAACGCTGCAAAAAAGGCCGGGGTAAAACATATTGTCTACACAAGCCTTGAACGCAAGAACGAAACAGCAAATTCGCCATTGAAAACATTAATGCTTGCACATGTAGCTACTGAAAAGGCAATCAAAGGCTCTGGCATAGATTACACGATTATGCGTTGTAATTTATATGGAGATTACATTCCGTGGATGGTGGGGGAAAAGGTTTTAGAAACCGGGATTTACTATCCTGCCGGAAGCACAAAAGTGAACTGGACAATGCGGAACGATATGGCAGAAGCTGCTGCCAATATTCTTATTGGAGAAGGTCACAGAAACAAAGATTATTACATTTCCTCTGCTGAACAATTTTCATTTTTAGACATTGCGAATATCATTTCCGAAGTTAGTGGCAAACAGGTAAGCTATACAAGCCCTGGTGTTCAAGAATACACCACTACAGCATCAAATGCAGGGATGCCGCAAATGCTTGTAGAGATATTTGCTGGCTTTGCAACTGCAACTGAACAGGGGGAGTTTTTAACTGAAAAAATGGATTTGGAGAAGTTATTAGGCAGAAAGCCTTTATCGATCAAAGGCTTCTTAAAAAATACTTACTCTAATTAAGGGTCTCAAAATCCCATATGTAATGGCTGGATATTAGATTATTCAGCCATTTTTATCTTTTATTAATGTATCAATAGTTTGTTACATCTGACCCTTATCATCATTTGGACTTCTATCACTTGTTCTGAAAGTAGTTTAATGCCCACTTTAGCAATACCCAAGCCATTGGGTAAATTCTAACTCATCTCATTATTTATCCGGCAATGCAGCACCTTTATCAATCCACTCTTTTACTTTAGCTGCAAACTCTTCGTGACTTAATGGTGGGGGTGTACCATAGGTGAAACTATGTTTTACTAAAGAATCATCTTCGATATGGTGAAGAAATTTATCCATTGTATTAAATCCAGTGAATTTCGGATCCTTAAATGCCATAGCTAATTGGCGGGGTGTCTTGCCTTCAAAAACCATTTTCCGGTTGGCGGGAGGTAAATGCCAGTTTGGATGACCAGGCGGTAAATTATCGCCTTTAAGATTTGCATCCTGGTGACAGTTCTTGCATTTTAATGCAAACAAACCTTTACCATCCATTCCTCTTTTAACACCTTGTGCATGCAAGTGACTGTCGTCACCCTGCAGTGGCACATCACCTGCCGGATGACAGTTCATACAACGGGGATGCATGAATACTTTATAGGCTTCTATAAATGCCTGCTTTGATTCTTCTTCACGCTTTTTATCCGCTTCATTTAATTTTTCTTTCTTTTCAACTTCTTTGGTCAAGGAAGTTTTTTCGTTAGCGGAAACAACAGTAATTGCTTTTATATTTTTATCAGTAATAAGATTCTTACTTTTAAGTGACATGGCCATAACGGAAATTAAGCCAACAGACAATACTATGTAGATTGCAAATTTCATTCGATTTTGACGGCAGCTATTTATTTTTCTCATAGTAATTATTTTAGATTGTCTTTATTTTTTTCTAAACTGATTCTAAATCAGTGCTACATTCAATGCACTACTCATTGTTCTATTTTTTCAACTTTGCTGCCACATGAATAGCTTTCCGAACCCGTTGATAAGTGCCGCAACGACAAATATTGCCTGTCATGGCATCATCAATATCACCATCAGTAGGGTCAGGCTTATCCCGCAATAGAATAGCCGCAGCCATTATCTGCCCGGATTGACAATAACCACATTGCGGAACATCTTCCTGTATCCAGGCTTGCTCCAATGGCTTGCTTAATTTCGGATCAAGCCCTTCAATGGTTACAATTTCCTTTCCTTCTGCTCTTGATACGGGCGAGATACAGGAGCGGATACCATCACCATCCAAATGAACCATGCAGGCTCCGCACTGTGCGGCACCACAACCAAATTTGGTTCCGGTAAGCCCGAGTGTATCTCTTATAACCCATAAAATCGGGGTAGATGGATCTACATCTACTTCGTAAGCTTTACCGTTTACTTTTAAGTTTATCATGAGTTAATTTCTTTTTTGGTTTAGTAATACTGATACGTCAGTTTGTCCAATAGAATTACAGAACGTTGAAGAGTGCGACCCTTCGCTTCACTCTGGGTAAACTGTGACGCTATTGCTAAACAAAGAACAGAACGATGAACGGAGCGTCGCAACGAAAGCTGAACAGAGTTACTGTCGCTGGCTTCATAAACCCTTCGACAAGCTTCCCGAAAAATCGGGACAAGCACGACGACATCAGACTTTCTTTTTAAGATCATCGGGACGAAGCGGTAAGCTTCTCACTCTTTTACCGGTTAATGTAAACAGCGCATTCATTACTGCCGGCGCAACAGGTGGTACACCCGGTTCGCCAACTCCACCCATTTTTTCAGTGCTGTCTATAATATGCACTTCAACCACCGGCATTTCATTCATCCGCAACATTTTGTAATCATGAAAATTTCCCTGCACTACACGGCCTTTTTCAAGAAGCCGACTGCCGCCT
>CAMLEX010000063.1 GCA_946479055.1 uncultured Bacteroidota bacterium
GGACAGAAGTTTAGAAAAACGGGTTTGACTTTATTTGCTTCCCGCAATAGTAATAAAGCGTATGATCCATCAGATATTGGTTTGACAGCGATCCCTAAATTTGAGCGCTATACACTCAATCCAAAATTCTTTGTGTATTTCAACAATAACACACAACTGAACCTTGGCGTTAATCTTACTACGGAAGATCGTACCGGTGGTGACATTGATTTTATAAAAAGGAAAAAGTCATCCGGTTTTTTTGAAAAAAATAATAGTGACCGAATCAGCACCCAATTCAGTTTTGAACACCGGTTTGGTAAATGCAGTCATATTACGATTAAGAATAGTTTTAATCATTTCAAACGGGTTATGACATTACCAGGGTATGAGTTTAGCGGTGTGCAAAAAGGAACTTTCACGGAAGCTACTTATGCATCTCATGCTGACAGATCGGAATGGATCACCGGTTTGAATTTCGTAACGGACAAGTTTGATGAAGTAAAAACTACGGCGACACCCTTACGTAATTATGAACAACTCACAGTTGGAGCTTTTATTCAGAATAACCTGGAGATAAATAAAAAATTTAGCCTGGAAACGGGTTTAAGAGCTGATCATGTGAAAGATTATGGCTTTGCTTTTTTACCAAGGGTATCTGCTTTGTTCAAATTCACTCCAAAGTTGTCTTCCCGAATTGGTGGAGGGCTTGGATATAAAACCCCAACTATTTTTACGGAAGAAAGTGAAAGGCTGCAATATAAAAATATTTTGCCGGTAGATGATAATACTAACAAACTGGAGCGCAGCTATGGTGTGAATGCGGATATTAATTACAAAACAAAATTGGCGGATGGCAATATAAGTTTCAGTGTCAATCATCTTTTCTTTTATACCCGCATTGCTGATCCGTTGTTATTACAACCCGACGGAAACAATTATCGTTTTAATACAGTTGATGGTCATATAGATAGCAAAGGAATGGAAACGAATATAAAACTAGGTTACAGCGATTTCAAATTATTCCTGGGTTATACATTCACGAAAGCATACTTGCATGAAGGGAATAATAAAACGGAAAATTTCCTGACGCCAAGGCATCGCCTCAATTCCGTATTGCTGTATGAAGTGGAAGATAAATGGAAACTTGGACTGGAAGGATATTATTTCAGTAAACAAAAGTTAAGCGATGGCACTACTGGCAAACCTTACTGGATCACAGGTTTTATGGTAGAAAAACTCTGGGAGAAATTTTCAGTATATATCAATTTTGAAAATTTTTTAGATGCAAGACAAACGAGGTATGGTAGTATTTATACCGGAACAATCACTGATCCTGTGTTTAAAGATATTTATGCACCATTGGATGGATTTGTGATAAATGGCGGAATAAAATTGAGGTTGTAGTTGATATTGAAAATAAATAAAATGCGGCAGAGGATTCTTTCTGCCGCATTTATTATTAAAGCTGGTTCTTGTGTCCTGATTAACGCTCGCAATTTTTTATTCACTACTTCTTTTCCTTTCCGCCACCTGCTCCCCTGTAAAACATAATATCCCTATCAAACAAGTATAGCCCACTACGGTCATCGCCAATCATTTCTAATTTGTCATTCAGCGTCCGGGCTGTTCTTTCTTCCTCTATCTGCTCGTTTACATACCACTGCAGAAAATTATGCGTAGCATAATCTTTTTCTGTTAATGACAAATGAACAAGATCATTGATACTATCACTTACCTGAAGCTCATGTTTCAGAAACTCTTCAAACACGCTTTTTAATGATTTGAAAGTAATGATGGGCTGATGGAGAGCCGGTACTACTGCAAAGCCACCCCTTTCATTGACAAAGCGGATAAGCTTCATCATATGTATTCTTTCTTCATCCGATTGTTTGTAGAAGAATTCTGTTACTCCCTGCAGACCCGGTTGTATTTCGGCCCAGGACGCCATCGCCAGGTAGGCCTGGGATGATTCAGCTTCCATTTGGACCTGTTTATTTAATGCCTCTTGTATGGGTTTTGATACCATGATATAATAGTTTTATTTACACAATTTAAGTTTTATATCATCCTTCGGCAAGCGTAAAATAAAAAAAAAGAGGAACAGAAAACTGTCCCTCCGTATATAAACCGTCAGTAAGTATTATGATCCGCAGCTGATGCAGCCTTCGGGGTTATCTAATGAGCAGGAGATTTGTTCAACTGCCATTGCTTTATCCGTTGCTGCTTGCTTCACTACATCAGAATCAACGGTGAACTTCACCGCATCAGTAGCCGCTTTGGTCCGCAGGTAATACATACCTGTTTTCAATCCTTTCTTCCAGGTGTAGAAGTGCATAGAGCTCAGCTTTGCAAAATTGGGCTGCTCTACAAACAGGTTCAATGATTGAGATTGACAAATAAATGCACCACGGTCGGCGGACATATCAATGATGGTACGTTGTTTTATTTCCCATACTGTTTTGTAGATCTCTTTTAAATTGGCTGGTATCTCTTCAATATTTTGAACAGATCCGTTAGCAGCAATGATGCGTTGTTTCATGCTGTCATTCCAAAGGCCAAGGCTCATCAGATCTTTCAGCAAATGTTTATTCACTACCACAAACTCACCACTTAATACACGGCGGTTATAAATGTTAGAAGTGTATGGTTCGAAACATTCGTTATTACCTAAAATCTGGGAAGTAGAAGCTGTAGGCATTGGCGCCAGCAATAAAGAGTTACGTATGCCATGTTCTTTGATCTCTGCTCTCAATGCATTCCAGTCGTAACGGTCGCTTGGTTCAGCGTTCCACATGTCAAACTGGAAAATACCTTTTGATAATGGTGAGCCTTCAAAAGTTTCGTAAGCTCCCTGTTCTTTAGCGATATTTTTTGACGCTACTAAAGCAGCATAATAGATCGTTTCAAAAATATTTTTGTTCAGGAGCTTCGCCATCTCACTGTCGAATGGCAATCCTAATAGCATGAACACATCCGCTAAACCTTGCACACCAATTCCAATCGGACGATGACGGAAATTGCTGCGTCTTGTTTCTTCTAATGGATAGTAATTATTATCAATGATCTTATTCAGGTTCTTTGTAATGAT
Source organism: uncultured Bacteroidota bacterium (assembly GCA_946479055.1). The sequence continues at coordinate 3,071 of CAMLEX010000063.1, forward strand.
CTGTGTTACTTCCAGCAGCTTTTCAAAGTTGAATTTTTTGCCTTCTACAAAACGTGGCAAAGAAATAGAAGCCAAATTACATACTGCAGTTTCTTTATCATCACTGTATTCAATGATCTCGGTGCAAAGATTGCTGCAACGAATAGTGCCTAAATTTTTCTGATTAGATTTTTCGTTAGCCGAATCTTTATAAAGCATATAAGGATTGCCGGTTTCTATCTGTGCTTCCAGTATAGCGTTCCAGAGATCACGGGCAGGAATTGTTTTCTTAGCCTTGCCTTCTTTTTCATACTGCTCATACAATGCTTCAAACTCGGCGCCATGTGTAGTATGCAGATTTTTCGCTTCATTAGGGCAGAACAAACTCCACTGACCATCCGCTTCTACACGTTTCATAAACAGATCACAAACCCATAGTGCCAGGAAGAGATCTCTTGCTCTCATTTCTTCTTTACCATGGTTCTTTCTCAGATCCAGGAATGCAAATACATCAGCATGCCATGGCTCCAGGTAAATAGCGAAAGCCCCTTTGCGTTTTCCGCCGCCCTGGTCTACATAACGGGCTGTATCATTAAATACACGCAGCATAGGGATGATGCCGTTGCTGGTGCCGTTTGTTCCTTTGATATAACTGCCGGTAGAACGGATATTATGAACATTCAAACCAATGCCGCCGGCAGACTGCGAGATCAGGGCTGTATTTTTTAATGTTTCATAAATGCCTTCGATGCTGTCATCTTTCATGCTCAGCAGGAAACAGCTACTCATCTGTGGTTTAGGTGTACCGCCGTTGAACAAAGTAGGCGTAGCATGTATAAACCATTTTTCACTCATCAGGTTATACGTTTCAATGGCAGCGTCAATATCATTTTTATGAATACCCAATGCGACACGCATGAACAAATGCTGCGGACGTTCTACTATTTTACCATTTACTTTCAGCAAGTAAGATTTTTCTAATGTTTTAAAACCAAAAAAATCAAAATGGTAATCTCTTTCATAAATAATAGAGGCATCCAGGATATCCGCATTCTGTTGAATGATCTCATATACATCATCCGCCAGTAACGGGGCTTTCTCTCCCGTTTTGTCGTCAATATAGTTATACAGCAATGAAGATGTTTCAGAAAAGGACTTGATCGTGTTTTTGTGCAGGTTGCTTACCGCTATTCTTGCTGCCAATACTGCAAAGTCAGGATGCTTGGTAGTAAAAGAAGCAGCTGTTTCCGCTGCCAGGTTATCCAGTTCCGTTGTAGGCACGCCGTTGTAAATTCCAACAATTACTTTTTTGGCGATCTCGATAATGTCATCGGATTTTAAGGTAAGACCATAGCTCAGTTTCATTACCCTGGATGTGATCTTGTCGAAGTGAACGGCTTCCTGCTTGCCGTTGCGTTTCATTACATACATGTCGTTATATATTTAGTTGGTTAGTAGTTTCAATTATAAATGGTCTCTGTAGGTAACGGATTTGAGGTAGAAATGTTCTAGAAATCTTCATCCATAGAGAATGATTTTCCTGTGTCATTCATGACGCCTGATTTCTGATATTCCCCTACACGCTTTTCAAAGAAATTTGTTTTTCCCTGCAAAGAGATCAGTTCCATGAAATCGAAAGGATTGGTAGCATTGAAAATTTTAGAATAGCCCAACTCGCTGAGCCATCTGTCAGCTACAAATTCAATGTATTGCTGCATCAGTTTTGCATTCATGCCAATCAGGTCAACGGGTAAAGCTTCAGTGACAAATTCTTTTTCAATAGCCACAGCATCGCTGATGATACCATGTACTTCTTTTTCAGATAATTTGTTTTGCAGCATGCTGTATAAAAGACAGGCAAACTCGCAATGCAAACCTTCATCACGGCTGATCAGTTCATTACTGAAAGTAAGACCAGGCATCAGGCCTCTTTTTTTCATCCAGAAAATAGAGCAGAAACTTCCGCTGAAGAAAATTCCTTCCACTGCCGCAAAAGCAACGAGACGTTCTGCAAAAGTTCCGTTCTCAATCCAGCGCAATGCCCATTCAGCTTTTTTCTTTACCGCAGGCACGGTATCAATAGCATGAAAAAGGCGATCCTTTTCTTTAGGATCTTTAATATAGGTGTCGATCAGTAAAGCGTAAGTTTCAGAGTGGATATTTTCCATCATGATCTGGAACCCGTAAAAACAACGGGCTTCCGGCAATTGCACTTCACTCATAAAGTTCACCGCCAGGTTTTCATTAACGATGCCGTCACTGGCTGCAAAAAAAGCAAGTACATGAGAAATGAAATGACGTTCGCCATCATTAAGGGCATTCCAATCCTTCATGTCATCGCCAAGGTCGATTTCCTCCGCCGTCCAGAAACTGGCTTCATGTTTTTTATATTGTTCCCAAATTTTTGGATACTTGATAGGAAGAATAACAAAGCGGTCTTTGTTTTCTCTCAGCAAAATTTCATTTTCGTCGTGCATAGTATATTAAAATTTTCAATGTTATCAATGCGGCACGACAAGAGACGAAAAACCCTTTACTCTCTGCGTAAGAAAAGCGGTTGTAGATCAATCTTGCCTGTACCTTATTCCGGAGGTTCCAAACAATAAACTTAATAGCGGCAGGTTTCCTGGCTTGGCCCAATTTTGACCGCCTTCCCATTCCGCCTTCGGCGAAACAGTGACTTTATTGATCAAACTTGTTCCCATTATTATAGGGCAGGGTGGCTTTACAGTTGCCGGTCAGCCCGTGATTTTCACACGGTTCCCTATTAAGCAAGACAGCGGTGGACTAAAGGACTGCCATGCACCGATATTATTTATTTATTAAGAACTGGAACGAATGTAGCATCTATCATAGAAGTTTTCCCAAGGAGTTTTTCACAGAATGTGAATAGATTTTGTAATGCAATAGCAGCGGGAATTTGCGGGCAAAAAGGAGCGTTTTGATGATTTTATCTTCAATTTTCTTTTTGAAAAATGGTCTTTATCTACTTTACATGGAAAAAGTGATTTATTCCCCTGTATGTTATAACCGTAAGATCATATGTCATTAATAAATATCTTTTTGAAAATACCACCGTATAATTTTGCAAAATACTAATACCAATAATGATGAATCCCGATCTGTTCAATGAACTTGTACGTAATCGCCGTTCTGTTTTTCCCGACCAGCTTACACCAGGTAAAAAGGCAGATGATGAAATAATAAACGAAATATTGGTGAATGCAACATGGGCTCCGAATCACGGACAACAGCAGCCCTGGCAGTTTACGGTGTTTACCGGCGAAGGATTAAAAAAATTGGCTGCATTTCAAAGTGAGCTATACAAGCAGGAAGCCGGTGATCAGTTTAAAGAGATCACTTATAATAAACTATTGCAGAATCCACTGAAGGCTTCTCATATTATTGCAATTGGAATGAAAAGGACCACAACAAAAAACATTCCTGAGATAGAAGATATTGAAGCGGTAGCTTGTGCCGTGCAGAACATTTATCTATCTGTGGCCGCTTATGGTTTAGGTGGGTATTGGACTACAGGGGGTATAACCTATAACGAAAAAGCGAAATCTTTTTTTGGCTTGGGTGAACAGGATAGGTTGCTTGGATTTTTTTATATCGGCCATGTAGCCCTTCCCTCTACGGGAGCCACCAGGTTGCCGATGGAACAAAAAGTATTCTGGATTAAAGAATAAGACGGGAATCCGGCTATTAGGGACATTGTCCATTGATTATTGCTCCGAAAAATTACCTTTGATGATTGGATTAAAACCATTAAACTCATATGAAACGTCCATGACAAAATTTTCATTATATCACACAGGGCTCCGCCGCGGCGGATTGTCATGGTAAGTTCCCTGCCTGCCGACCTGCAGGCATCTGGCCAAAATAAAATAAAAAATAAACAGATGAAATGAGCCATAAAAATTTTAGAGCAATTTATACCAACTGCGATGAAAATTTTTATGAAGAATTCCATTTGACCAAAAAACGATAAAAAACATACAAATGAAAAAATTATTATTCTCTTTTGTTGTCGTACTGTTTGCAGCTATTGCCAATGCACAACCACCCGCTGGTGATGCAAAACCCGGTGATTGGTATGGTGAAAAAATAACAGCGGATGGAGCTATGAACATTGCTGATATACCGGCTAAATTAAGAAACACGGAATCTATTGATGGAAAGATCAAAGCAAAAATTGTAGATGTATGCCCGAAGAAAGGATGCTGGTTAAAACTGCAGGTAAACGACAGTACAACCGCTATGGTAAAAATGAAAGATTATGGATTCTTTCTTCCGGTTGCAGCAAAAGGAAAAACTGTTGTACTGGATGGTGAAGTAAAAATGAAAACAACTTCAGTAGCTGAATTGAAACACTATGCTGAAGATGCGAAAAAATCAAAAGAAGAGATTGCCGCTATAACTAAACCAGAGAAAGAAATTCGAGTAACAGCTAAAGGAATAATGATAGTGGAATAAAAATAGGTTACTGTTTTGAAAGGGTTGTCTTGTAAAAGGCAGCCCTTTTTTGTTTCTGCAATTGTCAACAAAATGTCTGTTTCCTTTTTGCGTAAACTCTTTCCTGATTGAGATGAAGTCAACAACAGCCCAAGTAGTCAGCGCTAGTGCTTAATTTTTTTAAAGGAAGAAAAACGGCTCTTAATCATTGATTTTGATTGAGCTCAACATAAATCAGGACACAAACGATTGTAAGATCTAAAAATTATTTTCTATTGCAGGCCGGGTTTGTCAATGCTTTGTCATTTTCCGTTTTACGTAAGTCATTTTTCCCTTTACCGTAATTAAATAAAATTACCCTGGCGTTCCTTTGCAGCCAAATCTTTTAGAAAATGAATTTTTTATACGCTTTTAATGGGAAAAGGATTAGTGCGTTTGTTTCTGTGTTATTTTTTGCTTTGGCAGCCAATGCTCAAAATGGCCAATTAAAAGGAATTATCAAAACCAGCGACGGCAAGCCAGCAGCCGAGGTATACGTACAATTAAAAGAAATCAGAAAGGGAACTATAAGTGCAAATGATGGCTCTTATGCTTTATCGAATATCCCGGCTGGAAAATATACGATTATCGTGTCTTTTGTCGGTTTGCAGACTATACAAAAACCAGTTGTTGTAACTGGTGGCGAAACCAATAATCTTGACTTTGACCTTGTTGAAAATGAAAACCAACTGGCTGAGATAGTTGTAACTGCCAACCGTTCCGTTAACGAAAAAATTACTACAATCGGCAAATTGCCGATAAAGCCAATGGATCTGCCACAGGCTGTTGTCATCATTGGCGAACCAGTAATTAAAAATCAACAGGCTCAACGTTTGAGCGATGTGATTAAAAATGTAAATGGTGTTTACCTGGGTACCGCAAGAGCGAGCACCCAGGAAGCTTTTTACGCAAGGGGATATAGTTTTTCCTCTACCAACATGTTTAAAAATGGTTCCAGGGTAAACTCAGGTGCTATGCCCGAAGTGAGCTCTTTGGAAAGTGTAGAGATCTTAAAAGGTGGTGCGGCTATTCTTTATGGACAAGTAGCCCCAGGCGGTGTGTTGAATATGGTAACCAAGAAACCGAAATTTGAATTAGGCGGTGAGGTAAGTCTTCGTGCAGGAAGTTATAATCTTTTCAAACCAGCTTTTGATATTTACGGACCTATTAGTAATAACATTGCCTATCGTGTCAATGGAACTTTTGAATCAGCCGATAGTTATCGTGACCAGGTTTCTTCCAAACGCTATTATGTAAATCCTTCTTTGCTTTTCAAACTTGGTAGTCGTACCGAACTTATTGTGGAAGGAGATTATCTGAAGCATGATTTTACTCCTGACTTTGGTATTGGCTCATTGGTTGATACTTTAAAAGGCACCCGCCCTTCAACAGTTCCAGATGTTCCGCGTTCAAGATTTGTGGGAACACCCTGGCAGTATAATACAACCAATCAGTCAACTGCATCTGCGACATTAAATCATTCATTTAATCAAAACTGGAAATTGAATACTGTTGTTTCTTATCAGCAGTTCAAGCGGGATTATTACGCAGTTGAAAGAATACAGGCAAGGTACGATCCACTGGGAGATTGGTACCGTCCTTTGGGCCGTGTTGATACAAAAGAAAAATATTTTACAGGACAAGTCAATCTGAACGGAAATTTCAAAACTGGCAAAGTTGAGCATATTTTGTTAGCTGGTGTTGATGCTGATAATTATATGACTAATACATACAATTACGATATACAGGGTAAGACTTATGATACAATCAATATTCTTGATCCCAATAAATATGTTCCACGCACTGATATGCCGGCAGCAACAAGAGTCACTTTTGTTGAAACACCTGTTAATAGATTTGGTGCTTATGTGCAGGATCTTATCAGTCTTACACCAAAGGTCAAATTGCTGGCAGGTGTACGCTGGTCTTTGCAGGAATCTCCTGCTACTACCACTAATAATCTTTTATTTAAGGACTCTGTAGTAAAAGGAAAATATGCTTCCGTCGATGCATTTTCTCCACGGTTTGGAATAGTGTACAGATTTAAACCAAATGTTTCATTCTTCGCCAGCTATTCTAATTCGTTCTCGGTTAACACAGGGACTGATATTTATAGTAATGCATTGCCCCCTTCAATCATTGACCAATATGAGTTGGGTGTGAAAAATATTTTCCTCGATGGAAAATTAACCGTGAATCTTACGGGCTATAAAATCATTAATAACAACCTGGCACAAACTGCACAGTTTGATAAAGATGGCAAAGAGAACAACAACAGTAATATAAAGGAATTAACGGGTCAAACAACCAGCAATGGTGTTGAATTGGATGTGATGGCGAATTTTATGAAAGGTCTTTCTGTAATGGCGGGTTATAGCTATAATAATATGGAATACACCAAAACTCCGGATAAAAAAGGCTACAGAGAAGGAGAACGTTTGGTAAACACTCCTGCACATACTGCCAATGCCAGTGTATTTTATACGTTCACTCATGGTGCTCTCAACAGATTGAAACTGGGTGCTGCGGCATATTTCGTGGGTAAACGTTTCGGTGGCTGGAATAATACAGTTGAACAAACATACGGCTACTCAAGATTAATTCCTGTTGATGGATTTACAACCGTTGACGTTTCTGCCGGCTATAGCATTAAAAGATTTTCTCTATTGGCCAAGATTTCCAATCTTACCAATACATATAATTACTATGTTCATGAAAATTATAGTATCAATCCAATTGCACCACGTCAGTTAATAGCAACAGTTGCCTATAAATTTTAAGAAATAAAAAAACATTATGCGAAAGGGACGCTTTATAAGTGGTCCCTTTTGCCATAAATAAAGAATATAAACAAGAATAATTAGTCAAAGACCATGGCCAAACTACCGGCACAAAAAAGCAACTGGCAAAAAGTAAGAAAGTTGTTTAATGATATCCACCTCTGGTTGGGGCTTTCCAGTGGTTTGATTGTTATTGCCGTATGCTTCAGTGGAACGGTATATGTGTTCAATACTGAGTTAACGGAAAGAGCGGCTCCGCATTTATATAAAGTAAAACCCATAGCAGGAAAAGAACGCATACCCGTTGATTCATTGATAGAAAAAGTTAAAACAAGCTCTGGCGGATCAATAACAACCATTACGATTCCTGCCGATCTTAAAAGAACTTATCAGTTCAATGTAAAAAAGAAAGGTGATGACAGCCGGGGCGGTATAGCTTGTATGGTCAATCCGTATACCGGTGATATTGTTGGCAACTCAAAAGAAAAAAATGGTACAAAAGAATTTATGAGTACCATGTTTAGTTTGCATCGATGGTTGTTATTAGATAAAGTTGAAAAGCCAATTATTAAAGGTGTACCCAATCGTGAGCTGGGCAGTATGATCACTGGCTGGGCCACAATTATTTTTACATTGGGTTGTATCACCGGCCTGGTTATCTGGTTTCCGCAAAAGATAAGAAACTGGAAACAGGGATTAAGCATAAAATGGAAAGCAGGGTGGAAACGGGTGAATCATGACCTGCATAATTCATTAGCTTTTTATGCTTTATTTTTTCTGTTACTGATGGGGCTCACCGGGCCGCAATGGTCCTTTGATTGGTACAGAACCGGTTTGCAAAAAACATTGGGAACCTATAAACCAAAAGATGCACCTAAAGAAAAAACACCAAAGTCAGCATTTTCGGAAAGTGAAGCTGGGCCTACTCCCTTAGCTATCTCCGATTATATAAAAGAAGCGGATAAAGCACTTGTCTATAGCGGCAACTATACTATTACTTTACCGGCCGATTCAACTGCTTCAATAATTATTAATAAAACCAAGCTTGGGTTTTTTGCTCCTGCTGCCGGAGACAGGTTAATGCTGGATCAATACAGCGGTAAAATAGTAAAAACAGAAATTTTTAAGAATAAGCCTTTTAATGAAAGAGTGGCAGGCTCTATTAAAGCCATACATGTTGGCAATGTTTATGGAACTTTTACCAAAATCCTTTATTTTCTGGCCTGTCTTATTGCTACCAGCCTGCCGATTACGGGGACGATGATATGGCTCAATAAGCTGAAGAAGAAAAGAAAACGGAAGAACATGGCAAAGGCAGGAGTTAAAGTTCCCGGGACAAGAACTGAACAAGTGGCGTACTGATTGGCAAAATCTGCATTCGGTTAATTACAAATTAAGTGAGCTTCATAAATATTAAAAACCTTCTTTTTAGGAGGTTTTTTGCTTTTTAAAAGCCTAAAACAGCCCATTTATTTCCGTAACTTCGCAGCCTTTTAGATCGGCTATGAGTACCAAATACAAGGAATTTTCAGGATTGAATTTGCCCGCATTTGAGCAGGAAATACTGGCCCGGTGGACTGAAGGCCAGGCTTTTGAAAAAAGTGTGTCTTTGCGGGAAGGGGCTACTCCTTTTGTGTTTTATGAAGGGCCGCCCAGCGCTAATGGTATGCCCGGTATTCACCACGTTATTTCAAGAACCTTAAAGGACCTGGTTTGCCGCTACAAAACCATGAAAGGTTTCCAGGTAAAACGAAAAGGCGGTTGGGATACGCATGGTCTTCCGGTAGAATTGCAGGTTGAAAAAGAATTGGGTATTACGAAGGAAGATATCGGGAAGAAAATCTCTATCAAGGATT
>CAMLEX010000064.1 GCA_946479055.1 uncultured Bacteroidota bacterium
AGTAGTAGTATTAATAGTTGCATTATACTTGACCAACCCTATAGTTCTTGGCCTTGCGGCGCTGGCTGAACCTCCAATGGTGGCTGTTCCCACGGGTGCATTATAACCGGTAAACACAAGGTACTGGCCATCTGTAGATAAGTTCAGAAGCCCCTCGGCGGTTCCGAGACCTGCAGCAGTTAAGATTTGGTTCGCACCGGTAACTGCTAAGGGCATGGCAATCGATTGTACCAGTACGCCAGCAGGGGTATATTCATCTAAAAAAACAGCTGTTGCAGCACTGGTTAATGTTGCCGCCCCGGTACCCACACGGTAAACAACAATATTACCCGAAGTAAAAGGAACCTGTGTTGCTCCTTTAAAAATCACGGCTAAAAACATCAGAATTAAGTAAAATTTTATGGTTTTCATAGTATAAGATTTTATGGATCAAAAGAACGTAAGGGGGTTATTTAGTGCCAGCAAAATAGCCCCTTACGTTTGCTGATCTTTTTACACGCTTTATGGTGCTTTTAACTCGGCTGCTTCATTAAAGTCTTCCTGGTAGTTGTCTTCGTGAATAAGTAAGGCATAGGCAACAACATTATTGATAGCAAACCAATCATCATCAACCTTTGGTTTACCGGGATATGCTTCCGCCGGTCCATAAATATCGCCTGCATCCACACAAACTGCACACAGCTCTCCTCCTTGCGATGGGCAGGAAGGCTGCGAGCCCGCTACTACATAATTGTTTGGATTATATTCACCTCCCTCAGAACCGGTATAATTATACCATACGCAAGTGAATGAAGTCCGGTTTTTTTCTTCTGTACTTCGGAAAGCGAATGATGCGCAAATGGCAAGCAGCAGTACGATAGCTGAGACGCCAATTTTAAAACGTTTCATAAATGTTTAAAATTTAATTGTTAAAAACCAATAGGCCCGCATTTTTATACAGGGTGCGGGTATTCCCCTGTTTGTTGCAACAAAGCGTTTATACATTCCCGACAGTAACAGCAATAATTTGTTGATGATAGGAGCTTGTAGCATTATAGTTTTGGTTTGTGTGTTAAGTATATCGCTCTTATCGTTATCAGCGTAAAAAAGATATTCAATAGCAGGTGTTGTGTCCACGACAACAGTGAAATGACTCCCCCGCATACACAGGGAAGATTATTGGCATACGCTCCCAGAACATAAATGACATATGCAGTAAACAAAGCCAGCAACAACAGGGAGAGATAGTAACCAATTTTTTTGGTTTTGGTAAAAACTAATAATAAACAAACAACTATTTCGCTTATGGGTATAATGTAGGCGAGTTCATTTACATAGGGGCGCAACACGGGAGATTTAAACATCGCTGTCCCGAAAGATGTTGTATCAATCAATTTAAACTTCTCCCAGGTAAAGGGTATACTATAGGAAAAGAGATTTAATTTACTGATAGCGGTGTACCCAAATAAGAAAATAAGCAGGTGATTAATTTTTATGTATTGGGTTGTCCGTGTATAAATAGCAGCAAAAAGACCTGATGCATATATTTTAGCAGTTACTTTCGGCCGGATTAGGTTTTTCATAAAACAAGGTTAGAATGAATGTAATACGTTAATCGTTATTTGTTTTGCACAAGGCGGTTTCTGAAATGAGATCAACATAGATTTTGGATTAAATTCTTTTCAAAAAGCCATGTTTAATGAAATCATCACATTCCTTCACATGCACGATATAGCAAACGCTTTTAACAGCAGCCTTCTTATAAAGAACAAAAACAAAAATATAGTATCATAATAGCTTTTAAAATAGAGCATTAACTCAATCCGTTGTACTAATTATCGCTTATTCTTGTAGTTGGCATTCTACATAATAAGCGGGATGTATGTGGGGAAACTAAGTGGAAACTAATAAGACATCCGTCACAGATAAATTGTCCATTGATACTTTATCGAATTGGATTTTGTTGCTGCAACGTTGCTATGTAAGATTAGTATTCTAACTGGCTTGCTTAATTCTTACACAAAAGAGTTCAACTTTATGCGGCTCAGCCACAAGATTTAAACAGGCCGCATTGTAAATATCAAAAGAAAATATTTCATAAGTAAGCGAACATTCACTTATATTTGTTTTCAAATTTTAATTAAGGAATGCGGACAAGAAACGCTAATAAAGAACAATTAGTAAAACAACAGGCAATTGAAATGCTGGTAGCAGAAGGCTTCCAGGGTTTTAGCATGAACCGGCTGGCAAAGGTCTGTGGTATATCAGTCGCTACACTTTATATCTATTACCAGGACAAGGATGACCTTATTAAAAAAATAGGAGTGGAGATAGGTAAAAATTTCTTTTGCGAAATGCTTAAAGACTTTTCTCCTGCCATGTCTTTTAAGGAGGGATTACAAAAACAATGGGAAAACAGGGCAAGGTTTGCTTTGAAGTATCCCAGCGAGGTTGCCTGTTTTGAAATTATCCGGCATTCCACTCACGGAGATTATATATTAAAGGAAAGCCTGAAAGACTTCAAGTCTGTAATGGGTGACTTTTTTCATAATGCGGTCAGGAAAAAAGAATTAGTCCCGGTTTCATTGGAAGTTTTCTGGAGTGTTGCTTACGGGCCGCTGTACACTCTTTTACGTTTTCACAGCGAAGGAAAAAGTATTGGCGGCAGGCCATTTAAATTTTCTAAAAAAATGATGGATGAAGCCTTTCAGCTGGTAATTAAATCATTGATACCATAGCGTTCATTTTTTATAACTGATTTTTATGAATCCGGATTTCAACAACATACTGATATTTAAAACAAACATCCAAACGGAGTGTGATAAGCAACGCATACAAACTACATTAGATGCATACGATAGCATAGAGCAATGGAATATTGACCTGCATGATGTGGATTGTGTATTGAGGATCGTATCTGATTCATTAACTCCTGAACAAATTATTTCTGTAATTCAACATAACGGCTTTGAATGCGCCGAATTGGAATAAAGCAACACGTATGAAACAGCAAAAACAATCAACAATACCTTTGTCATCCTATCAAAAATTCGCCATTTTTATATTGGCTATTACACAGTTTACAGTCATACTCGATTTTATGGTGATGTCGCCATTAGGTGATATACTGATGAAATCGTTAAGCATCAAACCTGCTCATTTTGGTTTTGCTGTATCGGCTTATGCCTTCAGTGCAGGTATTTCAGGGTTTCTTACAGCAGGTTTTGCTGACAAGTTCGACCGGAAGAAATTGTTGCTGTTCTTTTACATTGGCTTTATTGCAGGCACTATCTTATGTGGTATTGCCAATTCGTATCCGTTGCTTGTAGGCGCCAGGATTATTACAGGATTGTTTGGCGGCGTCATTGGTTCCATATCTATGGCTATTATCGCCGATTTGTTTACGATGCAGCAACGTGGCCGGGTAATGGGTTTTGTGCAAATGGGTTTTGGCGCCAGCCAGGTATTGGGCATACCGATTGGTTTATATCTTGCCAATGCATGGGGTTGGCACGCACCTTTTTTATGGGTGGCTGCCATGGCGGTTATCATAGCCGTTTTTATTGCCGTTAAATTACAGCCTATTACCAAACATCTTGCTGTGCAACAGGATAAATCTGCGTTTACGCATTTGATTCATACTATTGCTAAAAAGGATTATCGGATGGGCTTTGCTGCTACTGCATTGCTATCAATAGGTGGTTTTATGATGATGCCCTTCGGCAGCGCTTTCGCCATTAATAATTTGAATATTACACAACATCAATTGCCCGTCATATTTATGGTGGCGGGGCTAAGTACATTGGTGATAATGCCATTGATAGGAAAGCTGAGTGATAAAATAGATAAGTTTAAAATATTTGCCCTTGCTTCTGCATGGATGATTGTAATGGTGATCGTTTATACCAATCTTGCTGCTACACCGCTTTGGCTGGTTGTTGTTTTTAATGTGCTGATGATGGCCGGCATTATGAGCCGGATGATACCTTCTACAGCTTTGGTAACTGCTATCCCTGTAATGCAGGACCGTGGCGCCTTTATGAGCATCAATTCATCATTGCAACAAATAGCCGGCGGCATAGCAGCCGCTTTTGCGGGAATGATTGTAGTACAAAAAGATAATTTCAGCCCATTGGAACATTACAATACATTAGGATATATCATTGTTGGTATTACCATTGTGGGTGTGTACCTGGTATATCGGGTTAGCACACTTATAAAGAAGAAGGCAGGGGATCAATTGCATCAAAAAGCGGCGGCTGTGTATAATAAGGAGACAGTAATAGAAGTATAGGATTAGCCAAACAGAAAAAATAATGATTATGGTTTATTTTTGAACCCTATCTTAAATTTTTTGAGTAATCACTTTACTTCTACTTAAACAGGTCTCAGTCCCGTACCTTATTAGTTTTGATTGTAATCGTAGTTTATCATCCATTGAATGCCAAACTTATCCGTAAACATTCCAAAATAGGCGCCCCAAAATGCTTTTTCAATAGGTATTGTCACCCGGCCACCTGCACTAAGTGCTTTAAAAAGTTTGTCAGCTTCCTTTTCACTGTTAGCATTAACAGACATATAAAAATTATTGCCAACAGTCAACGGATGACCCATTGACTCGAGTGCATCAGTCGCCATCAGGATTGTTCCTTTACCGATAGGTAATGCGATATGCATGATTTTATCACGGTCAGCTTCAGGTATTTTGTCAGCTTCCGGTGTATCTTTAAAACGTTGTACGGTAATAAATTCTCCCCCGAACACTGATTTGTAAAAATTAAAAGCCTCTTCCGTGTTGCCATTAAAGTTTAAATATGGATTTACTGTAGCCATCTCTGAAAATTTTAATTGTTATTCAATTCGTATTTGTTGGATAAGGCAGTACAAATTTATTTTCAGAAAATAATTTTTAACGGGTGCAGATACGGCAATTTAAGCGGCTGAATGCGACAATAATTTAGTGTTCTATATTTTGCTGAGGTATATCCCATCGAGACACAAAGGCCACAAAGTATTTTTCTTTGAAGATGTTTGTATTTGTAGAAATTGAACACAGATGACGCTGTATATTTCTGCTGCTATCCGCTGATTTAATAAGCCTGAGATGCTGTACTCTTCTATTACCGTATCACCCGAAACTTAAGGTGAGTAGCAGCCGGCGATTCTATTACTTCAATTCTTTCCAATTCGACATGCTTACTATTACTACTGTGGTCAAACAAGGGAACGCCTTCACCAAGAAGTACGGGAATAAGATGAATATGGATCTCGTCAAGAAGACCTGACTTTATATATTGCCATCCTGTTGCGGCACCACCCATTATCCATATATTTTTATGACCCGCAACAGCTCTTGCTTCTGTAACGACTGTTTCAATACTACTACTAATAAAAGTAAAACCTACGGGTATCCTTTCCGGTACATTTTCAGACTGAACGAATGCGGGTATTGTAAAAGGCGAAACTCCACTCCATGCATCTTTTATAGCCAAATGGTAGGTTCGTCCGCCAACTATAACCGCACCTGAATTTTCAATGATCTCATCAAGCACCTTTTTGTCAATTGCTGTCTTACCACCGAATATCCAGTCATGAAGCCGCATACCGTTATCGCCCATCGGTTGATCGACGCTTATGTTTTTGCCGGCAATAAAACCATCAAGAGACATTGAGATATCAAAAATTAATTTCCCTTGTCCTGGTTTATTATCCTTGCCGCCTGCTTGTTTTGTTTCCATTTTTGTTACTCCTAAAACCTTAAAGAAATTTTATACGATTGAAATTTCAATACGAGAGAGAAAAAATAGAATATGCTTACCTACCGATTATTTGTCTATGAGTTTTACTTCCTGTACAGTTTTACTTTCATGTCAGTCGCAGCCTGGGTTACTGATCTTTTTTTTCAAACTGGGCATTGGCAACAATCGCCACTTCATCACTGACCATCGCTGAAGGCGCTGATGTTGCTATTCCAAAATCAGTTCGTTTTATTGTTCCGGTTATTTTGAATCCCGCTACGGTTTTTTTGGTCATAGGGTGTGTTGTGTATTTTGCAATAGCGTCTAACACTATTGGTTTAGTAATACCATGCAATGTCAAATTACCGGTGATCTTGTATTTATTTTCGGACTGTTTTTCAAAGCTGCTGCTTTTAAATAGGATTGTTGGATATTTTGCAGCATCAAAGAAATCTGCACTTTTTAAATGTGTATCCCTGTCATCATTATCCGTATCTATTGTATTCACATCGGCCGACATATATGCAGTAGCATCTGAGAAGTCCTCTTTTTGACCGGTTATTGTCGCTTCGGTCATTTTAAAAGTTCCTTCAATTTCGGAAATCATTAAACTTGTGACGGAGAAACGAAGATTTGAATGCGCCGTATCAAGTGTCCAGGTTGAAGGTTTTAGTGTGATGAATGATAAAAGCGCAATAGTAAAAGCGAATGGAATAAACGATATTTTTTTCATGATGATAATTTTAATTTTGAAACAGATGATCAGTGACGTTTAAGTTTAAACAAATTTATTATTCCCGCTTAGAATTAAAGGGGTGCAAATACGGCAAACTCAAGGGTTGATTACGACAAGAATTTTTAAATTTACTAGCCGGGCTGAAATGCAGTTGGGCGAAAGAATTAAAAACAATAAACAACCCGACGATTTAGCATCGTTTAACGTCCAGCCTTAACACAGTTGGCTACATGCTTTCAAAGACAATTGATTGGATAAAAAATGATTTTTATCCGATGGCGATCAGATCGGCGGAGTTGTCAAACATCTGTTCCAAGCAACAATTAAGCGGTGCGTATACAGGTAATATCCTCCCGTGAGCAATTGTTTGTGAGTACCTTTACGAAGATCGCTTATTGATTCAAGGTTATCAGATAGTTGGCTTTGAAAATTGAGTGGGGAATTTTTTGCCCACTCTTTCATTATTTATTGGTTAATAGCCATTACCAGGCAGGTGGAGTCACTGTTTAATAATGATTATTTACTGGCAGAAGATTTGAAATAATGCATATCAAATATATGAATGCGGGTTTTAAGAATACAATAGTTTATGTGTTCATTCTGGCTTTGGCCTCAATCCATTGCCATAGCAAGATTGAAAAGCTTGATTTAAAAAGCCCGGATGGATATAATATGAGGGCGGCCTCACAATTCAAACTCCCCCTTGAACTGGATGAAATATCCGGTGTAGCGTATTATCCTGCCGATAGCTCCATATTCGCTATAAATGATGAAAAAGGTTGGCTTTATAAAATTAAGCGGGGAACAGGGATCAAAACCTGGAAGTTTTTAAAAGGAGCTGATTTTGAAGATATAGTCCTGCTGGATAGTGTTTTTTATGTGCTGCAGAGCAATGGAAATATTATCCGGCTATCATTCAGTACACAAAATACGCTGGCGGTACAGCGTTATTATTTCGAACAGACCGGCGAAACTAAAAACGAATTTGAGATCCTGTATTATGATTCAACAAAAAACAAACTGATCCTTGTCTGTAAAGATTGTGAATCAGATAAAAAGAAATCGCTTACTACTTTCTCTTTCGATCCATCCATAGGAAAGTATACCGGTTCTGATTTTACAATCAATGTAAGCCAGATAGCGGCAGCTATAGGTGAGGAAAAAATCAAGTTCAAACCTTCAGCAGCGTCCATCAATCCTAAAAACGGTTTATTATATATTATATCAGCTATCAATAAGTTGCTTGTAATAACTGACGTGAATGGTAATTTTAAAAATGTATACAAAATCGACCCCGGCATTTTTAAACAACCGGAAGGAATCACTTTTACACCCTCGGGTGGAATGATTATTTCAAACGAAGCAGCTGATGTAGGTGTGGCAGATATACTTTACTTTTCTTACAATAAAAAATAGACATGCGTTCAGTACTATTAGTAATTGTTTTATTGGCAGGAAGCTTTGCAGGATTAGCACAGGTCGATTCTGTGAAGACAAGGGTAATTCTTGTAGGCGATGCCGGCGAATTGATTAAAGGGCAGGCATCAGTATTGGATGCCATCAGGAAAAATATAAAGCTTGATAAAAAAACGGTGGTTGTATACCTGGGTGATAACTTATATGATGCCGGACTACCGGATGAAACATATAACCGGTATTCGGATATCAAAGCGGCTTTGGATTCCCAGCTTAATTTATTGAAAGGCACACCGGCAAAGGGTTATATGATACCCGGAAATCATGACTGGAAAAATGGGGGAATAGATGGATATGAAACGGTCCGGAGACAACAGATCTATGTGGACCAGTTTGGCGACGGCAAAGTTGAATTTTATCCCAAACAAGGTTGTCCCGGCCCTGTAGAAGTAGATCTAAGTGATGATGTGGTACTGGTAATGATGGATAGTCAATGGTGGATACATCAGAATGATAAACCAGGGGTTGAATCTGATTGTGAATACAAAACTGAGGATGAAGTAATAAGTGAACTGGAAGATATTTTAAACAGAAATTATAAGAAATTAATCTTGCTGGCTGCTCATCATCCGTTTAAAAGTAATGGCCCGCATGGAGGATATTTCACTTTGAAAGAGCATCTTTTCCCGTTCACTGAAATGCGGGAGAATCTTTACATTCCTTTACCCATTATTGGTTCTGCCTATCCTATAGCCCGTAGCGTTTTTGGTACGCCCCAGGATATTAAGCATCCTGCTTATACCAATATGATCAACCGCATTATGGAAGCTGTTAAAACGCATCCGCATGTGATAATGGTGGGAGGTCATGAGCATGCCTTGCAATTATTAAAAGATAGCAGCTACAATTATATCATCAGCGGCAGCGGCTGTAAGACCAGTCGTTTGTCACCAGGCAGAAAAGCTGAGTTTACTGCAAGGGAGCTGGGTTTTGTAACGCTTGATATTTTAAAGAATAAAAATGTAAGGGCTAATTTTTATACGATGGACAAGGCATCTTCTGATTCATTAAAACTTGCTTATTCAAATCGTATTCTTGATTATTCCACGCTGCCGCCTATTCCTCAGGAGGATACGGTTAAACCTGTTCAATATGTCTATAAAGATTTTGTAAAAGCATACGCCAGTGGACAATATAAAAAAGCCCGAAGTCTGAAGAGATTTTTTAATGGAAATAATTATCGCCAGGAATGGTCAACACCGGTCAACCTGAAAGTATTTAATGTAAATAAAGAAAAAGGAGGATTTAAAATTGAAGGTGTAGGCGGTGGAAAGCAAACCAGGTCGCTTCAATTGAGAGATAAGCAAGGAAGAGAATGGGCACTTCGTACCATCGACAAAGATCCATCGGCTGCTATTCCTCAAAATTTCAGACAAAGTTTTGCATCTAATATTGTCCAGGACCTGGTATCGGCAGCACATCCTTATGCGCCACTTACTATTCCTACTCTGGCAGACACTACAAATATCCTGGTAATTGCACCTGAATTTTTTTATGTGCCTGATGATCCATCATTGGGATACTATAAACCGCTTTTTGCAAATAAAATATGCATGCTGGAAAGAAAAGATCCTGATGAAGGCAATGATAGTAAAAGCAGTTTCAAGTTATTTAATAATATGAGGGAAGACAATAATCATACTGTTGACCAGGAAGCAGTATTGAGAGCCCGCCTGCTGGATATGCTTATCGCGGATTGGGATCGTCATTTTGATCAGTGGAAATGGACTACAAGGGATACAGGTCGGGGAAGATTATATATCCCGATTCCCCGCGACAGGGACCAGGCTTTCTTTTATTCCGACGGGCTTATTGTCAGGTATATGGCAACCCGGCGTATTCCTTTTCTGAAGGGCTTGTTGTACAAAATGCCTGATATCAATCGCCTGAATACCGTAGCTAAGGATTTTGACAGGATGTTCCTGAATAATATTGATGAAGAAGCATGGGCCAGGGTGGCTACTGATTTCACCAATAAGTTAACCGATAGAAAAATCAGTGCCGCTATTCATAAAATGCCACCGGAAATATATGCTATCAGTGGACAGAAAATTATTAATAAGCTTATCAGCAGGAAAAATATTTTGAAACAGGAATCATTAAAATATTACAGGTTTCTTTCCAAAGAAGTGGACGTACTTGGCAGTAATGAAAATGAAAAGTTCACCATCAGTGCTGTCAATGACAGTGTAATGCTCACCGTGTTTTCATACAGGAGGCATGCTGATTCTAATTTTGTAATGTATCAACGTGTATTTGATCAAAGAATAACAAAAGAGATAAGGTTATATGGCTTTAATGGTGAAGATAAGTTTGAGGTGGACAGCGGAATGCATTCTACTATTCGCATCAGGATGATTGGAGGACGGGGTAAGGATTCTTTTTTTATAAAAAGCAGGCTCAGAACTTACATATATGACAATGTAATTGATACAAATTTCCTATCAGCCTCCCGGGGAACAAAAAAATATTTCAAAGATGATCCCAATATCAATGAATTCCAGATCAAACATTTTAATTACCCCATCACCAGGTATCCCCGTATCGTGTTAGGGTTTAATGAAGATGATGGACTCATGGTGGGCACAGGGCTTTGGCGCACCAGGTTTGGCTTCCGGAAACCACCTTATGCCAGTGAACACCGGCTGACTGCCTTGTTTGCATTAATGAGAAAGGCCTGGCAGGTAAAATACCATGGCGAAATAATCAACGTTTTCCGTTCAACCGATGTTATTTTTAATGCACAGGTCAACAGTCCTGTATTGAACAATTTTTTTGGATTTGGTAATGGTACGGTAATCGATAAATCCAAACCCATAAGTTTTTACAGGGTGCGGTACAAATTTGCAGAGGGGGATATTTTATTGAGAAAAAAATATTTTGGAAAGCTAAGTTTTTCAGCGGGTCCTACTTTTTATCACTATTGGAACCGGTATAAAAATAATGATGAGTATATATTGGGTAAGCCTTCCATTGCAGGCCTTGATTCAGCTTCTGTTTATACTACTAAGACGTATGCAGGTGTAAAAGCTGTTGCAGAATTAGATAATTTAAACAGTGATCTTTTTCCTACCCGTGGTATCCGGTGGGTAAATAAATTAACATTGTTACAACCGCTCAATAAATCCAGCCGTTCTGTCAATAAACTGGAATCCGATATGGTAATTTATGCGAGTTTAAAAATTCCGGCAAGGGTGATAGGTGTTATCAAATTAGGAGCAGGTCATATTTTTAATGATAGCATTGAATATTTCCAGGCCTTATCAGTTGGGCATAATAATGTATTAAGAGGGTTTAGAAAAAATCGCTTTTCCGGCACTTCCCTGGCATATGGTAGTCTTGAGTTCCGGATTAAATTATTCGACAGTAGATCATATATTCTTCCCGGACAGGTAGGACTTATTGTATTTAATGATGTTGCCAGAGTCTGGTATGATAAAAATGATAGCAAACGTTGGCATTATGTTGCAGGAGGGGGATTTTATTATAATCCGTTTAATCTTGTCATTCTTTCTGCTACAATGGGTTATTCTAAAGAAGAAAAAGTATTTAATTTTTCTTTGGGATCGAAATTTAATATTACATTCTGAGATGAGTGATTTGAGGTTCGGGGTTTGAGATTCGAGGTTTGAGATTTGATGTTTGAGGTTAGATAGACCCGACGTTGACTGATGACAGTGATGAATGGGAGTGAATGAAGAGATAAGTCTAATGGGTAATAAAAAGATTGACAAAATAAAGTTGACACCATGAAAAATAACGATAAGCAAATAGTAAAACAGGCTGAGGAAAAAATTGTAGAACTGTATGGTACTGTTCCTCACGATAATCTGCTGTATCATAATATCGGGCACACCAGGAAAGTAGTGGATAGAGCTAATGAAATTGCAGCCCACTATGAGCTGTCGGAGCGGGATATAACTGCGTTGAATATAGCAGCCTGGTTTCATGATACCGGGCATTTATTTACCGAACCCTCAGCTCATGAGGAAAAAAGTATAGCATTAATGCGGGAATGGCTGGACGGCAAAGGAGGTTATACAGAACTGGCTGACGAAATAGAACAGGCTATCCTGGCGACAAAATTCAGCACCCCGCCAGTAGGATTAGTGCAGGAAATCATTAAAGATGCGGACACTTATCATTTTGGTCAGCCGGAATTTAAAAAGCTGGACAAATTGATGAAAAAGGAAATGGGCATGCGAAACCTG
>CAMLEX010000065.1 GCA_946479055.1 uncultured Bacteroidota bacterium
CAACCGGGTAATCATTTCTTTGGCATCAAGTTCCGCATATCTCCAGTGATCTTTGAAAAGAAAATTGATTTTTCTGAATATCATAGTTATGTTTTTCCATTGAGTTACCTGCTGGATCAAACGATTATTGAAAAAGTAAAAAAGGCCGGATCTTTTGAAAGCCGAACCAGTATTTTATCAAAATACTTTTTATCAGTGCTTGCTAATTACGAAGGATCGCTTCACCCGGTGAATATTGTAAGTAAAATACTGGAGCAATGTTTTCAAAAAAATCAATTTACTGTACCCATAGAAAACTTAGCTGCTAAATGCAAGATCTCTTCACGAACACTGCAACGTTATTTTGAAATGTGTACCGGTATCAGCAGCAAGCAGGCTCTGCAGATAATGCGGATAAGAAAAGCGACGGCACATCTTGCTAATTCGCCACAGAATTTTCATTACTCTTTATATGGCTATTATGATCACAGCCATTTTTATAAGCATCTGAAACAATTTTTGCGGGAGAATACGTTGAAGAATATGGAACCACATCTGCGCCTGCTTGAAAATTTGCACAAAAAAGAGGGCCGGTAAGAATACCAGCCCGGATATTAACATGAGAAAACTAAACTTTTTAATTGCCAGCCCTTTGCCTTTCTTCTTCTGATCCGGTTGTTCTTCGGCGGGCAGCCTGAACTTTATTGTTACCGAAACGATATGTAAAACTTAAAGTAGCTACCCGACTTTCTCGGTAGGCATGCCATCTTTCAATATAAACTCCCGGATAAGTAATGGTAGCCCGGGGACGATTGGTCCAGAAAATATCAGTGATATTGAAACGAAGAGTTCCTTTATTTTTCAAAACAGTTTTTTGTACGCCGGTGGATAAACCCCACTGTGGTTTGGAAACCATAAAACCATATTGTCCGCCTGAATTGAAGCTTGCATTCAGTTCTGTGGTCCAGCCTTTTTTAAAAGTAAATGTATTGCTGGTGCTCATATCAAAAGCCGGTTTGCCATTGTCCAATGCGGAGCCTGCAAGATTTCCATTAAAATGATTATACTAAAGATTGCCGTTATTGATCATGCTCCACCAATTATTGATACGAATAGGTGCGGCAATTGTCAACCCAAAATAATCAGACGATTCAAGATTGATAGGTATCTGAACTGTTACATTATCTTCAGACAAAATAGTGGGAAATACATCTTTAAATCTTGCGATGGCAATATTCTGGTTGTCCTTAGTATGGCTGTAGCCTAATGTAAAATTTAAATTCTTTACTGTGTAGTTCAATTCATAGGACCAGGTAAGTTGCGGCAATAATCCCGGGCTGCCGGTAGCATACGTTGTTACATCAATTAAAAATAAGAAAGGGTTCAGTTGTGAATAACCGGGACGGTCAATCCGGCGACTAACAGATACGCCAATGGTCTGATCATCTTTTATATGATAATTAAAAAAGGCACTGGGAAATAATTGAAAATAACTGGAATCAAATTTTACATCCCCTTTTACCTGGTGTGTTTCAATATTTGTTTGTTCACCACGAAGCCCAACCTGCCAGTCAAATTGTTTATATGCCTTACTGAAGTTGATATAAGCAGCGTTATTGTTTTCTTTGTAAAAAAAACGGTTTGTTTTGTTGGGATCATTGACAGGGACGCCATTGCTTACATCAAAAAACTTCGCATCATTATCGCTGGAAACAAAGCTTATTTTTCCACCAGCCTCCAGTTTCGCCTTGTTTTTTAGTGGATGTACGTAATCAATCTTCGCTGTTTTTATTGTAAGCCTTCCATCCTGGTCGCCATTAAGCTTATAATCATTCTGCAAAGGAGTTCCATCGTTTTTATAATACTTTGTCGCATTATAAGAAAGGGAGTTCGATTTAAATACACCATAGTCTGCATCGGCAGTCAATTCTTTGCCCGTGCTGTCGAAACTATGTTTGAAATTAATGTTAGCGAAAATATTGTTCGCATTATCATTGTTACCAGCCAGAGTTTCGAAAGTAGAAATGGGTTGTTCTGCAGTATCAATAACAGTGGCTTTGTTATTAGTAGTTCTTTTAAAGTGATTAAAATTACCGTTAACCACAAAACCAATTATTGATTTTTTTGAGGGGAAAAAATCCGCTCCAAACCGGGCGGTATTGGAAGTAATCGGAAACCGGGCATAATTGTCTTTCAGATCTCTGCCTTTAAAAATTCCGTTTTCATAAAAATTTCTATCCAGAAAAAGATGGTTAAGCCCTTTTCGAAAAGCATAATTGTAATTGCCAAAGATGTTTATCTTTTTATTGCGGTAATTGAATGTTGTTCCTGCATTGGCTTTTGGATAAACACCTTGTCCGTAACTGCCGGTCAATGTTCCATTCACTCCAAAGCGCTGATCTTTTTTCATCCGGATATCAATGATACCTGAATTACCGGCGGCATCATACTTAGCAGAAGGATTGGTGATAATCTCAATACGTTCAATGGCGCTGGAAGGAAGACCACGCAGATAGTTGGCAAGATCTGCACCGGTCATGGGTGAAGGCTTGCCATCGATCATAATGATGACTCCCTGCCGCCCACGAAGGCCCAGCACATCATTCTGATCAATACTTACACCAGGCGATCTTTCTAATACATCCATTGCAGAGCTTCCTGCATTAACAATGCTATTTTCTACATTTACAATAAGGCGGTCACTTAGCTTTTGAATAAACGGTTTTTTGCTGGTAACTGTTACGCCACTAAGTTGTGTAGCCTGTGGTTGAAGAGTAAGATCAGATAAACTTATGTCTGGTTGAGATGCTGATAATTCTATAACAGGTGAATATTGTATTGAATAATTAACCATGCTTGCCTTTAGCATATATGAACCGAAAGGAATTTTTTCAAATTCTGCAAGGCCCCTGCTATCCGTGATGGCAACTTTTATCAAAGAAGAATCTTTTGCTTTTAATAATTCTATGGTTGCATTTTCCAGGGCGGCGGCTTTTTCATTGATAATGGCAATCTTTATTTTTCCATGATCGGAAAATTGAGCATTGGCAGTTGCAGTTAGGACAATACTTAGAAGAATAAACAAATATGATCTCATGCCGTTTGGTTTGTTACACCAAAGATTGCAAGAAAACGAAATCTTTCGTATTTAAATAGTATAATCAGTCAAAACAAAAGATGAATGGATTGTAAAAAAGTTAGCGCTGTCGGATTTTTACATAGTCAAAGGCCCGGCTATTCCGAGCCGGGCCTTTGAAAAAAATAATTTAGTCCTTATTTTTCCCTGATTGCTTTAAATTCAGAACCGGTTTTCCATTCCGGCCAGTTTTTATCAAAAGCAAGACGGCCACCCACGCGGAACAACAATTGAAGATCATCTATCGCTCCATCTAATTTCCAGGTGACGGCATCATATTCATCAGAAGGGCGATGGTAATGTTTTTCCGTGTATTCATCTTCCATTTTTTTACCAAAACCCGTTTCTTTTCCAATAACATCAATACCACTATTAGTATATAAAGCAGGTATGCCCACCTTAGCAAAATTGAAATGATCGGAACGATAATAATAACCTGCCTCGGGATGAATTTCGTAAGAAATTACTCGATCCATTTTCACGGCTTCATCTTTCAACAGGTCTTCTAATTCGGACTGTCCCTGTCCTACCACAATGATGTCTTTTGTTTTTCCATACCAGTTCAGTCCATCCATATTAATATTTGCCACGTAAACTGGGTTTTGCGCATAGTATGCAGAGCCCCATAAGCCCTGTTCTTCTGCTGTTACGGAAAGAAAAATAATAGTACGCTCCGGTTTTGTCTTTAAACTATTAAACCCTCTTGCCAATTCCAGCAAGCCTGCTGTAGCACTTGCATTGTCCAATGCTCCATTGTAAATAGAATCGCCTGTTTCATCAGGTTTTCCAAAACCAAGGTGATCCCAATGCGCTGTGTAGATAATTGTTTCATCAGGATATTTACTGCCGGTTATTTTACCAATTACATTATTTGATTTATCATAATTCGTTTTCACTTGCATAGTGGTGGATAATTTCAGATTTAAAGATTGTCCTTTAAAACCCCGAACATCAGCTTTGGTTAATAAGGTTGAATCCTGTCCTGCAGCAACTAATAATTTTTGTGCAGTTGGACCCGATACCCAACCGATCACATCGCAAAGTTTTTCATCTTTGCCACGATTGTCTAAACGAAGGCGTGATGTATTCCAGTTATTCTGAACCACTTTAAATGGATAACTGGCTGCTTCGGTATTGTGAATGATCAGACAACCCTTAGCTCCTTGTTTGGCAGCTTCCTCAAACTTATAAGTCCAGCGGCCGTAGTAGGTCATTGTTTTCCCTTTAAACAATGAACTGTCACCTGCGTTGAAACCGGGGTCATTGACCAAAACCAAAACAACTTTACTTTTTACATCCAATCCTTCATAGTCGTTCCAGTTATATTCAGGAGCTACTACGCCATAACCTGCAAAAACAACTTCATCATTATTGAGTGAAATCGCAGAATCGGTTTTATCTGTCCAGATCACATAATCATCCAATCCCTTCAACGTAAAATTTCCTTTTGCTGATGTTACTTGCATCGAAGGTGCGGCTTCTGTAGTAATGCGTACCATTGGCACTTCCTGGAAATAACTATTCCCATTACCAGGCTCCAACCCAACTGCAATAAATTGCTCCTTTAAATAATTAATAGTTTTTATTTCTCCTTCGGTAAAAGGTTTTCTTCCTGCGAAGTCATCGGAAGATAATTGGGCAATATGCTTTCCCAAACTGTCAGTGCTAAAAGCAGAAAGACCATCCTGTTCATCTATCACCTTTTCACCCTGATTGCAGGAAGTAAATAACAAAACAGAAAAGGCGGCAACTAATAAAGAACGATTCATAAAATGTTTTTTTATAGAAATGAATCATAAAAATTTTCGAGCCATTTATATCCACCGCGATGAAAATTTTTTGGCGAATTCCATAACTTGTCCTGAAGCATCGGGATGGCCAAAAAAGAAAAAAAGTTATCACATGAAAATAAAGTAAAATTTTTATTAACCAGTCTTCCTTATGACAAGAGGCATTTAGATCAACCCATTTATTTGAAAATTTGTTTTCTGCAGAAAGATTACTTTTAGTTTTATGATACAAGAGAGCCTGCTTTTTATCTACTTCTTTCTTTGCAATTTCTATCTTATCTATGCTTAGCGAGAAGCGTGGCATTTCGAATGAATAAAATTCTTTAAAAAGGTTGCCGGAAATAAAAAAGCCATCCCGTCTTTATCGGAATGGCTTTCATTTCTTTTATAATTTAATTATCCTTTATTAGGTTCTAATAATTTAAAGAACTGATCCAACTGTGGCAAAATAACAATTCTTGTTCTGCGGTTAGAAGCTCTGCCTTCTTTAGTTGTATTCTCAGCAACAGGATTATATTCCCCGCGGCCGGCAGCAGCCATTTTTGCAGGATCCAATCCATATTGTTTTTGCAGAATTCTTACTACCGATGTAGCACGTTTTACACTAAGGTCCCAGTTATCCAATACAAAACCGCCGCCTTTATATTCTACATTATCCGTATGGCCTTCCACCATAAATTCTATATCAGGTTGATTTTTCAAAACCGTGGCAACTTTGCCCAACACAGTTTTTGCCTGTGGTGTTACATCGAATTTAGCTGTTTTGAAAAGAAGTTTATCAGAGATATCTATGTATACAACACCCTTATCCACTTTGATATTGATGTCTTCATCCGCCATATTTCCAATAGCTCCTTTAAGATTCATCACCAATGCCATATTCAATGAATCTTTGCGTGCCATTTGTTGTTGCAATGTTTGAATATAGGAATCTTTGGCGCCAATATTCTCCATTGATTTTTTAATGCTTTCCGCCTGTGAGCTGGAAATAACAGAAAGGTCTTCCAGTTGTTTTAAAGCTTGTGTATTGTTTTGTTTTAAGAACTCCATTTGCTTGTTGAGATTGGCAATATCTGTTTCCAAGCTACTTTTTTGGCGCTGCAGGTTAGCTTTTTCATCATTACATGCACTAAGACTGCCCTGTGACTGGGTATATTGCGTCTGCAGAGCGGCATAATCAGCCTGTGATTTTTTAAATTTTTTACTGCTTACGCAGGAAAAAAGAAAGATAGCCGATAAGGCGGGAAGTACAATTTGTTTTGCATTCATAATGGACTTGTTTTAAATGAATAAAATTAATGACTATATAATTATAGTGATACGAATATTCAGGATAGGATTTAAAGAGGGCAAAGATAACCGAACAAAAAAGTTCATTTCCTGAAACTTTGTTAATAAATAGTATTCCAAAAACATGCCTGTTTTACTTCGAAAGGAATGATGCTTATAAAAAAATTTTACTTTGATAGGATTAAGACAATTTTCCCAGGTGAAATCACTTGTCTTTATATGAAAAATTCAGTTATTTAAATTCACAATGGTTTAAACTCTATGAGTTCAAAATGATCCAGGCTCATTGACCAATATTGATCAGTTAACGGGATAAATATACTTGTTTACCGAAAAAATAATGACCGCTGACGAAAAAATTTTCAACTTTGCGTTTCATAATTCAAAAGATATGGCAACGGATCGTAAAGCAGCAGTTGGTTTTATTTTTATAACCTTGTTAATTGATGTAATGGGATGGGGGTTGATCATTCCTGTAATGCCGGACCTTATCGCCCAACTAAAAAACATTTCTATAAACGAAGCCAGTCCTTACGGGGCATGGCTATTATCTGTATACGCTGTTACCCAGTTTTTATTTGCTCCTGTCATCGGCAACCTGAGCGATAAATTCGGCCGCAGACCCGTTTTACTTGGTTCGTTATTGGGCTTTGGTATTGATTATCTTTTTCTGGCTTTGGCGCCTACCTATGGTTGGTTATTTGTAGGTCGTATCATTGCGGGTATTACCGGCGCCAGTTTTACAACAGCCACAGCATACATTGCTGATGTAAGTACTGAAGAAACAAGAGCCAAAAACTTTGGCATGATCGGGGCTGCATTCGGATTAGGATTTGTAATCGGCCCGGCATTAGGCGGTCTGCTGGCAGATTTTGGCATCCGGGCTCCTTTTTATGCAGCGGCTGGTCTTTGTTTATTAAATGCTTTATATGGCTATTTTGTATTGCCTGAATCATTAAGTAAAGAGCATCGTCGCGAATTTCATTGGAAAAGAGCTAACCCTATCGGATCATTACAATTATTAAAAAAATATCCTGCCATTGGCGGATTAGCCATTTCCTTTTTTCTCATATACCTGGCAGCGCAAGCTGTTCAGGGCAACTGGAGTTTTTTTACGATCTATCGGTTTAACTGGAGTGAAAAAATGGTAGGCATATCATTGGCCGTTGTTGGATTATTAGTTGGTGGTGTTCAGGGCGGGCTTACAAGGGTAATAAACCCGCGGCTGGGAAATGAAAAAAGTATTTACCTGGGGCTGTTGTTATATACACTCGGACTTGTTTTATTTGCTTTTGCAACCGAGGGGTGGATGATGTTTGCTTTTCTTGTTCCTTATTGTTTAGGCGGTATCGCCGGCCCGGCCTTGCAATCAATATTAGCGGGGCATGTACCGCCTAATGAGCAGGGAGAATTACAGGGAGCCTTAACAAGTTTGATGAGCCTTACAACTATTATCGGACCGCCGATAATGAATTACCTGTTTTATTTTTTTACCAAAGAAAATGCTCCGGTACATTTCCCAGGAATTTCTTTCCTGCTAGCAGCCATGTTAATGCTGGCCAGTGTTTTAATTGCTTATTCTTTTTTGCAAAAGGAAAAGAAAATAGTTGGAAACCTCACCCCCAACCCCCTCTCTGGGGGAGAGGGGGCTTAGGGCTTTATTTAAATGACAGCTTTCTTTAGCGCTTCTATCGTTTTCTTTTCATTGCCGATAAAGATTTTATCGCCAATGATGGAAACAGGACGCTTTAGAAATGTATACTCTTCTAAAATATAATTCCGATAATCTTTTTCGGAAAGCTGTTTATCTTTTAATCCAAGCTCTTTATACTTCATGGCTCTGCGGCTGAAGAGTGCTTCATAAGTGCCAGCCATCTTTTTCATTTCATCCAGTTGCTTTGTCGTAATTTTTTCCGTTTTGATGTCCTGCATTTCAAAACTCCTATTGGTAATACCCGTCTCTTTGATAATTGCTGCACAGGTGCTGCATGTACCGAGATAATATATTTTTTTCATTTATCAGTTTAGCTGTTGTCTGATTTTCTATTCAGAATATTTTTTTTGTTGTAATAACCAGTTGGCACATTGATACCAGGCGGTTGCAATTTTACCCAGCGAATCCTGCACAGGCTTTGGCACTGCGTTGCCGGTAATAAAATTTACGTTGCTTGCTGATATTTTTTTTACAGGTGACAACGTTATCAGCGTACTGTCTGATAAAAAGCCAAGGCCAAGGTAAGTGCTTATAAAAGCCCTTTGCGGCATATTAAGTGTCTTCAATATATCACGTCCGAAGAATTTGCTTTTATAACTCATATGTAATATTCCAAGAATAGTAGGCTGCACATCAACCTGGGAAACTATTGAATTGATCTTTTGCGGCGCAAGTATATGCGGTGCATAAATAAGCAATGGAATATGATATCCTGTAACCGGCAAAACTGTTTTCCCGGCTGCTGATGCACAATGGTCGGCAATGAACAAAAAGATAGTATTACTGAACCAGGGCTTTTTCCGGGCTTGCTGCAAAAACTGTTTAATAGCATAGTCGGTATATTTTACGCCCCCTTCACGGGTTTTGCTTTCGGAAGATATATCAATACGGCCTTCAGGATAGGTAAAAGGCCTATGGTTTGATACCGTCATGATATGTGTAAAGAAAGGCTTACTTATTGCATAGCTTTCATCCATTTTTTTTATGGCCAGTGAAAAAAGATCTTCATCCGCAACTCCCCATATATTGGAATAATGAATCTCCCCGGGTTTTAAGGCTGATTTGTCCACCACTTCGTATCCGTTGCGACTAAAGAATGAACCCATGTTATCAAAATAACTATTCCCACCATAAATATATTCGGAATGATAGCCCTTGCTATTCAGAACAGATGCAAGAGAAAATAAGTTGCCGTTCTCATCATCCCTTCTTTTTACAATACTCTGGCCGGGAGTAGGTACAATACCTATTGATAACGCTTCTAGTCCTCTTACTGTTCGGGTACCCGTGGCAAAACAATTGGTAAAAAAAAGTGACTGTTCACTCAAAGAATCCAGGAAAGGGGTAATAGCTTGCTCGTTTCCAAATGCATGCATAAAAGATGCACTGAAACTCTCAATACTTACAAGCACGACATTATATTTTTTCTCCGGCAGGCTATCCTTTATTTCACGCTCAATATCATAAATATCATTACTGGTAAACCTTGTCCCAGGTGTTGCCAATTGCTGACGCAAAATACCAAACGCTTCATTGTTGTTAAGGGTGGAATAATATTTTTCGAAATCAAGTTTATTGTCACTAAACGCAACACCAAAATCATACAGACCATTTCCGGCCAATTCGTTGTTATAGGAATTGTTGCTGAACTTTTGTAAGGAACCAGTTATCAAAAAAAATGAAACTGCTGCTAAAGAAAGCAGGGCTGTGGCTATGCGGGTCCTTTTCATGATGGCAGGACGGGGAATTTCAGCGCTTTGGTCAATATATTTTTTTATAAAAAAGAAAATTCCCAGTGATAAAGCAGAAATAAACGCAATAATAGCCGGAAGCGGATAACTTTCCCTGATATTACCAATTACTTCATTGGTATAAATCAGGTAATCTACGGCAATAAAATTATATCTCGCGGAAAACTCCTGCCAGAAAAAGAATTCCGAAACGGCATTGAAAAGTAAAAGGAAAATAACCAGGATAATATCTGCATACCACACATTCCGCCGCCATTTTTTCCTGAATAAATCCGATCGCAAAGAAAGAAAAATAAAAATCATAAGGCGAACAGCAAAAAGTCCGGCTACCACTAATTTCAATTTTCCATTATATTCTTTTGGAATAAGATTAGTAAAATAAAATACCCCGATAAAAAAGATATAAATTCCAATGCCAATAAACTTCCATGGTTTTTGATAAATTTTATCTGAGATAAACCATTGATGAAATACAAAGGGTACAACCAAATAGGTGCAAAATACGAGGTCATAAAAAAGCCCTATACCGAGCGTATCCGCCAATTGCACAATGTTATGCTCCAGGTTTGAAAAAGATATTCCTGCCAGCACCAGCCTTGTAAGGAAGGATATACCAATAGCAATTATTGCGATTAAGAAAACCGGGCCAAAGTAGCTCCTGAGAAATCCTTTCATTCCCGAATTATTTATTTTCATGCAAAACTATAGTTTCCGACAATAGTTAAATAGCTAATAAAACGTTGTATTTGTTATGATTATTTGTCAAAAGAAATATTTATTGGCTTATCATGCCAGGGATTGCGTCATTTATCCAACAAACCATCATATTTGTTGTTATTTTTGCGTATCAAATGTTAGATTATGATCAAAACAGGTAGCCCTATCATCAGTATTTATACAGAGATGACCCCAAACCCGGAAACAATGAAGTTTGTAGCTAATAAACTTCTTTATCCCGGTAAAAGCATTGATTTTCCCGATGCAGAAAGCGCAAAACCATCACCGCTGGCGACAGAGCTGTTTGGTTTTCCTTTTGTAAAAGCCATATTTATTGCCAGCAATTTTGTGACGCTTACGAAGACCGCCGATACTGAAGACTGGGCTGATGTGATCCCTTCCATCCGCCAGTTTTTGAAAGAATACCTGGAAGAAGGCAAGCCGGTAGTGAATGAAGAAGAAGTAGCGGCCATGAAACAGGAGAGCAGCAATACGGTAGATGCCGATGATGATGATGTAGTAAAACGTATCAAAGAATTATTGGATAATTATGTACGCCCCGCAGTAGAAATGGATGGCGGAGCTATCCAATTTAAAAGCTATGAAGACGGTACGGTAAACCTTGCTATGCAGGGAAGTTGTAGCGGATGTCCATCATCTATGATCACATTGAAAGCCGGTATCGAAGGTATGATGAAGAGAATGATACCTGAAGTGAAAGAGGTAGTTGCGGAAGCGGAGTAATGTCTGAACTGGGATTATAGGATTATTAAGATTTTTGAGATATAAAGCGGCTTGATGCCGCTTTTTTATTTCATGAAAATAAACGAGTGAAATTAAAAGATTCGTGTTAATTCGTGTAGTTCGTGGCTACCCAGTTCACATTTCTTTCCTTCAAATAATTTATTACAAAATCAAAACAGTTTTTGTGCTTGCCGACTAACTCTGGTGGAAATACTCCTTTCTCTGTAAATAAATCTTTTGCAATGAGATTTACAGCAGCCGTGCAGGTATAGCCTGTTGTACGTGACATAGAAGAAATTTTTGTTGCCTTATCGTAACGGTCTAACAGGTTATATTCAACTGTTTTTTGCTTTCCGTCTTTTTCACCTTTCACTATCACTTTCATTATAGTGAATTCTTCTTCTTCCGGATCAAGCTTCCATTGAGTGATAAGTATACGGGATGTAAACTGCAATGGAGAAATAGCTGTATCATTAATTAAAACCGGATCTGTTTCAAAAAAACCAGCCTGTTTCAATGCAATGATAAGGTCGATATGCCCCGGATAACGCAATGTTTTTTCCTTCATTTCCGGGATATTTTTCATGGTGAAGATCAAAGAACGAAGGCCATCAGTATTGAAAGCCTCCAATTCTCCTATTTCATCAAACAGCACGATTTCTCTTTCACTCAATGCTGGTTTTGTCACAATGTTGCCGCCTTCCACTAATCTTGCTGGGCGTATATATTCCTCAATAACATCAATAGGAGAGAATGGCGCTTTATATTGAAATGGCGGCTTTCTTTCTTTTGGTAAACCTCCCACAAAACATTCAAACGATGTTACTTTCATTTCTTCATTATAGCGGCCAATTATAAAATTGCTCACTCCTGGTGCTACCCCGCAATCTGTAATGACCGTTACATTTTTCTCTTTTGCTAATTTTTCTAATTGTAAAACATCTTCCGGAAAGAAAGAAATATCCACTGTGTTTTTTCCTG
>CAMLEX010000066.1 GCA_946479055.1 uncultured Bacteroidota bacterium
ATACAAAATTTACTAAAAATATAATCCAGCATATCTTCATTGCTTACCTGCCCTGTTATTTCCCCGAGGTAATGCAGGCACCGGCGGATATCCAATGCCAGCAAGTCTCCTGGTAATTTATTGTCAAGACCAGCCTGAATATCATATAATGATTTTGCTGCCTCTTTCAATGCATGATAATGTCTTGCATTAGTAACAATGGTATTTTCTGTTTGAATTTTTCCCAGCATAACCGCATCTACCATTTTTTCTTTTAAAACTTCTGTATGCAGATTTTGTTTGGCTGAAATAAAAATCAATTTTTCAAAATCACTGAATTTTTCCCGGGCTTCCACTTCGCCAATCTCATCAATCTTATTAGCCAGTAATAAATAATTCAATTGCTGATTATCCAATTCAGACTTCTTATTTCTGACTTCTATTTTTTCATCTCTTGCATCAAAAAGATAAAGGACAAGATCAGCCTGTCTCATTTTTGCAAGACTTCGCTCCATACCTGCAGTTTCTATTATATCTGCCGAATGTTGACGGATACCGGCTGTATCAATAAGCCGGAATAAAATACCATCGATATTTATCACTTCTTCTATCGTATCTCTTGTGGTGCCAGGTATATCACTTACAATAGCCCTGTTTTCATTCAAAAGGGAATTCAATAATGTAGATTTTCCTGCATTGGGTTTCCCGATAATAGCAACGCTGACACCATTCTTTATAACATTGCCCAACTGGAAAGAGTTGATCAGTTGATTGGTTGATTGACTCAACTCAGTGATCAATTTATAAAAAGCTGAGCGGTCAGCAAACTCTACATCCTCTTGGGAAAAATCTAATTCCAACTCAATCAATGCTGAAAACCGTATCAATTGTTCTCTTAATTCTTTAAGCCTCGCTGAAAATCCACCCCGCATGGTATGCAGTGCTGCTTTGTGTGATGCTTCCGTATTGCTGGCAATAATATCAGCTACTGCTTCCGCCTGTGCCAGGTCAAGTTTGCCATTTAAAAAAGCTCTTTGGGTAAACTCTCCGGGTTTTGCCAACCTGGCTCCGTTGGCAATACAGGCTCCAATTATTTGTTGATGAATAAACGGAGACCCATGGCAACTGATTTCTATTATGTCTTCGCCAGTATAAGATCTGGGAGAACGAAACAAGGAGAGCACTACTTCGTCAAGGATAATCTCATTTTGTTTCAGAAAACCGACATGCAGCGAATTGGGTGGTTCTTGTGAAAGATCTTTTGAAGGAAATAAATCATTTACTATGTCGAAAGCATTCTTTCCACTTAGCCTGATAACTCCGATAGCACCAATGCCCGGCGGTGTTGCCAGCGCAACAATTGTATCATCCCAACCTGTTAAACTATTGCTCATATCGCTTCGTTCAAAATTATTTCGTCTTTAAAATTTATCATATCCTTTCAAAAATAGGTTTCCTGATGTTATCCATAAAACAAAAATCCTCCCCCGTTGGATCGGGGAAGGATAAAAAAATTTGAACAATTTGTTTATTCAGATTGAACCTGGAAAGTAATGGGCTGCTTACGATAAGCATTCACACTACGTCCGTTTTGAATAGCTGGTGTCCAGGCCGGCCCTTTTTTGATAACTCTTACAGCCTCTTCTTCCATTCCGTACCCATGTTTGGTAAGTGCTCTTACATCACTGATACTTCCATCTTTACTTACCACAAACTGAACGTATACTGTATAAAGACCTTCAGGGGCTCCATTGTCAACCGGTGCACTCGGGTTAAGGTTTCTTTCAAGATATTTTCTCCAGGCACTTTCCCCACCTTTAAAAGAAGCTTCGATCTCTACTTTTTCAAAAATTTTATTTTCGTCTTCTTTTTTCTCTTCTACAATACCTTTTCCCTCATCAATTACAGCGGGTGCTATAATTCCTTCATCTTTAATACCTTCCTGAGTTGTTACATCGATCTTTGTTTCCTTTAATTCTTCCACAACCGGAGGCGGTTCCTGTACTTCTTCGTCTTTTACGATCTTAGGAGGTGTAAATTTTGTCATTTCAATTTTAGGAGGATCTGGTGGCTTTGGTGGAGGAGGGGGAGGAGGTTCCGGCTTTTCCTCTTCCTGCTTGAGATCCTGAATGGTTACCTCTTTGATAACCGGCTTGTTATCATCCTTAGGCTTCAACGTACTGGCTAAAACTGAGCCCAGTAAGGCCAGCAAAGCTATAGAAGCTGTGATAACAAGGGCCATGATTATCCGCTTGTTATAGGTCTTGCGTAAATCATATGCTCCGTAGTCTTTATTCCTGTCTTCAAAGACCAGGTCAAGAATATCGGCTGATAGTATTTTGTTAGCTTCCATTACTTAAACTATTTAAAATTAGATGATTTTCTGTGTCTATTCCACAAAAAAACCTGTCATTACTTTTGTGTAGCCGTGATAAGTTTATCCTCGGTTTCAGATATTTTGACCATGGCAAAACGCTTTACGTTGTTGATTGTCATTTCATCAAGAATATCCACCGTGTTTTTATATGTAGCTTCCGCATTTGGCTTGATAACAACAAAAAAATCCCTGTCCAGAGCTGCTTTTTCCCAGTCCTTCTCTCCTCTTGCCTTGGCCTTTTGTTTAATATCTTCATCCTTTGCTTCAGGCTTATAGTCCCTTATCACCTGTTGCTTTTTCTTTATGATCACATCCCTGATACCTTTGAACGTGGTTTGTTTAAAAATGCTTGAAGCATTTTCCTCGGTCAGCTCACCTTCATAATAATAAATCTGGTCACCCTTTCCCAGTAAGATAGTCAGTGCCCCGGATTGTTTTATTTTGCTTTCCTCTTCAACTTTTTCCGTATCCTTCGGCATATTAAGATCCATTGCAACAGGGCTGCTCAAGGTTGCTGTGAAAATAAAGAACGTGATCAGCAAAAAGCCAAGATCCACCATGGGAGTCATATCCACACGGGTAGAAAGTTTTTTGGCCTTTTTGACCCCTGGTCCTTTTTTGTGGCCTTCATCGCCACCGCCTTCAACGCTTGCCATATAATGATGTTTTAAAAGTTATTTAAATCTTTACCAATGAATACTTATTGATTCCTTATTCTATAAAGATCCGTTCCTTCGGGGGCTCCTTCCTGGGAAGTAACAAGATTGTATTTGAACTCTTCGTTACGCCTCATTGCATTGATCACTGCTTCAAAGGTTGGGTATTTCGATTTATTATCCCCCTTTATAAGAAACATGAGCTTGCTTCCGGTAAAAGCCTTTTTTGCTTCGTCTATCCACCAGACTAACTCATTATTCAATGTATCCAAAACAGGAATCCCCGGTTGTTTAACAGCTGCCTGCTGCTCGGGAGAAAGTGCAAGGAACCCTTTGAGACTACCGAAAGGCACACCAATAATAGGAGCTTTTTTAAAGCTTTCTATTTCAGCTGGTGTTAACCCCAAGCTCCTGCTCTGGTTTAAGCCTGTGATTACAGCTGTCAGCTTTTCCTTAGTCTTGCTGGTTGGCTCGGAAATATTTACGAAAACCCTGCTTTCCGGATCAATGGTAATAAGCATCGCATTGCTTTCTGCTAATATATCAGAAGAAACCGAACCTGGCGTTTCTACCTTAACGGGCTCATCAGGTTTGAACTTTGTAGCCATGATGAAAAAGGACAGGATCAAAAATGCAATATCCACGAAAGGCGTCATATCCGTATCTGTACTCTTCCGGGCCATTTTTACATGTGGCATATCTACTTCAGTTTAGTGATTAGATGAATAACTGGAAAAAATCCATACTTTATTCATTAAATTATTTGTATTGAGAAGCAAAACTTTGAGTCAGGGTAAAACCTGATTCATCAATACCATACGTAATTGAATCAATCTTAGTCGTAAATACATTATACATAATCAGCGAAAGAGCTGAAGTGCCGATACCTAATGCCGTGTTATACAAGGCTTCAGAGATACCTGTAGCCAGGGCGGCTGTGTTGCTACCTCCGCCTTCTGCACCTAATGCGGAAAATGATCTGATCATACCTAATACAGTACCCAACAAGGCAACCAGGGTACCTACAGAAGTGATGGTTGATAAGAACACCAGGTTTTTTTGCAACATAGGCACTTCCAGCGCAGTTGCTTCCTCTACTTCTTTTTGAATTGCAATAACTTTTTGTTCCGTATCCATTCCTCCTTCATTGATCATTTCTTTATACCGACGAAGGCCAGCTTTCATTACGTTGGCAACCGAACCACGTTGTTTGTCACACTCAGATAAAGCTGCATCAACATTGCGGTTAGCTAAATGATACTGTACTTTACGGATAAAGTCTGAAATAGAACCATTACCCAACGCTTTACGGATAGTCAGGAATCTTTCAATTGAAAATACAATCACCATGAGTAACATACCGATCAGCAATGGAACGATGATACCGCCCTCATATATTCCATGAAGAGCATCTTTTGGCACGTGGTGCTTGGGCCAGAAACCACCGGCAGTGTCCGGTTCTTTAAATCCATCAGCACTACCTAGAATAAAACGCCAGATTAAATACCCTGCAATAATACATACAACAGGAGCAATCCACGAAATGGCGTTACTGCTTTTCTTCGCTTGCACAGAAGTAGCCTTAACTGATGCGGATGCAGTTGGTTTAGTCTCAGCCATGATCTTAATTTTTTAGTGTTTTTTAAATGTTAATGAGCCTTAATTTGCGGCTACAATTCTAATGAAAAAGTTTATATAAAAAATCTTCCTGCGATTGTTTTTTTATCACAGGGGTTCAAGTTAAGGATTTTTTTAAAAGCAGCAACTCCCTGACAAATAATTTGATAACAATTTTGTACTAACAATCATTCTTGTTATTCATAGCGTAATGCTTCAATAGGGTTGAGCCTCCCTGCTTTTAACGCCGGATAAAGACCTGCTAACAGACCCACAATACTGCAAATCACGATACCATATAAAACCCAGTTCCAGGGTACTACAAACCCTGTATTCAATACAATTGAAAACATATTTCCTACAACTATGCCCAGGAATATGCCGAATATTGCGCCCAGAACACTGATGATCATTGCTTCAAGTAAAAATTGTCGTCGCACCATTTTACTTTTTCCACCAATTGCTTTGATAAGGCCCACTTCTTTTGTTCGTTCCGAAACAGATACCAGCATAATATTCATTAAGCCGATAGCCGCACCTATTAATGTTATCAAACCAATAACAGTGGCGGAGATAGTAAGAAATCCTAGACTATTCATAGCCTTTTCTGCAATGCTATCACTTCTGTCCAAAACAAAATTGTTGTCCTCTGTAGTTGTTAGTTTTCGGATTGGCCGGAACGCCGCCTCTGCTTCTCCCATTGCTTC
The DNA here is from genome assembly GCA_946479055.1 of uncultured Bacteroidota bacterium. The sequence continues at coordinate 5,337 of CAMLEX010000066.1, forward strand.
ATTTACCTGCATGATGTCATTCGTCAAAATAGCAATTACGTAAGAAGAGCCAGAAGGAAAATTCCGGGAAATATTAGTATAGCTTGTTATGACCATATTATCACGGCTAAAACCAAAGGTAGATCCACGGCTTTCCAATACACCCACAACACGGAAAGGAATATCATTGACCCTAATCATTGCATTGGTTGCTTTTTCTATTCCCATCTTAAATAATTTGTTTGCTACATCATAACCGAGCAGGCAAACATCACTGCCGGCTTGTACTTCCGTCCTGTTTATATTTCGTCCATCAGCTAGTGTAAATCCATTTAATAATAAATAGTTTTCATCGCCACCCAGCAAAATTACGTTCGGGCTTGTCTTTCTCTCTTCATGTGAAATGATAGTGTTTCTGTTGCCCATTATCGATATGCTGGTAATAGCAGGATAATGATATGTTTTTACAAAAAGCCCGGCTTCATCTTTAGTAATTTTTTTACCAAGGTTTGATTTTTTTTCTTTCCGTTTTGTTTTTTTGGAAAGCTCCACTTCGCGGCCACCATCATTACCAAAATGGATATTTCTTTCCCTGAACCTTATTGTAAAAGCATTGGCGCCCATGGAAGAAAAACTTTCTGAAAATTTCTGATTCATGGCTTTAATAGCAGTGATGATGCCCACCAAAGCCATGATGCCAAAGGCGATAATAGCAACTGTCAATCCTGTACGCAGCTTATTGCTACGGACGGTACGAAAGGCCAGAGAAAAAACATCAAGAAAACTCATGTAAAAGATTTATGAAAAGTTCCCTGCATCCCCATAACTGACTCATCTATTGACACGCAAAGCCTGCCAGTAACAAATTGCTGTACCGAAATTAAAGAAAGAAAAACGATAACAGAACTATTTATGAATGGAAGGTTACTCCTGTTGCTGGTTGCTGGTTACCAGTTACTGGTAACAAGTATTAGAAATAATACCAGTAAAGTAATACGTTAGGGAAGATCCCCAGGAGTATAATGATGGCTGTAAGACAAACCAGTGTCCATTTAAATACCGGCGATGCCTGAACTGTTGCCTGCCCATCTTTAAAATACATAGCCTGGATAACGCGGAAATAATAATAAGCACTTACAGCGGCCATCACCACAGCAAATATCACCAACCACAGGTTATTTCCCGTTCCCATTGCGGCCTTCAACATATAGAACTTTGCAAGAAATCCTGCAGTAAGAGGAATACCTGCTAATGACAAAAACAAAATAGTAGTAACCGCAGCCAACAAAGGTTGCTGTTTAGCTAAACCATTGAACCCTTCAAAAGTATAATCGTTCATTTTTGCCAACACCGCAAAAATGCCAATGGTAGCCAGGCAATAAGCGGCCGCATATAGTAAAATACCTTCTTTAGCATCCGTATTCATAGCAAATAATGCCAGCAACATAAAACCAGCCTGCGAAATACTGGAATAAGCCAACATCCTTTTTACACTTTGCTGGAATACAGCCGTGATATTTCCAATAAACAAAGTAGCAACGGCAATGATGGCTACCCATACTTTCCATTGCGGATGAAAAGCTCCGAATGTTTCATCAAACAGCCGGATAAACCCTATAAAAACCGCCGCTTTCACTATTGTTGCCATAAAGGAAGTAAAAACTGTCGGCGCCCCATCGTACACATCAGGTGTCCAGAAGTGAAAAGGAGCCGCTGATACTTTAAATGACATGGAAAAAAGAAGTAGTAACATTCCGGCAACAGGTAATACAGCAGGCTTGTCCATCACAAACTTCATCTGTTCTACGTTAAAGGTTCCTGTAGCGCCGTAGATCAATGCAATACCCATCAGCATCAGCCCCGTAGAAAAAGCTCCCATCAGGAAATATTTTAATGACGCTTCATTGCTTTTCAAATTTCTTTTATCGCTGCCGGTAAGAATGTATAACGGTATAGAAATAATTTCAATACCTAAAAACAGAATAAGTAAAGACTTGAAGGATGTAACCAATATAATGCCGCAGGTTATAAAAAATATAAGTGCGAAATATTCAGCATAATGGATACCTGTCTTTTCCATATCCCGTGCTGATAAAATAAAAAATACAAGCGTAGAAAAAATGGCGATCGAATTAAACAATAGTGCAAACCTGTCGAAATACATCATTCCCGCAATGTTGACCGGGAAGAAAGAAGGACTATATATTTCCATGATATTGGCCAATAACAATACGATCATTCCAATAACAGCAATAGCCCTGACAATGGCTTTCTGTTTCAGCCAGATACCGCTGAACAACATAATCACTCCAAAAATAGCCGACAATATTAATGCATTCATGACTTCCTTACTTCGTTAACAGATGACGAACATCTGATATTTTTAAAATACTATCTGTGATATCGTTTGTAATATTCAGTACCGGTTGAGGATACACTCCCATCCAAAAGATCAAAACAACAATTGCTCCCAGCGCTAATTTCTCATTCAAATTGATATCCTGCGCTGTTGCCGTTAATGCAACTGTATCTCCATAAAAAACCTTACGGATCAAATTCAATGTATAGATAGCTGCGAGGATAATACAAATGCCAGCTAATACTGTAAACCAAACATTATATTTTGTAACATCAGAACCAAAAATGCCACTGAACATTAAAAATTCACCGACAAAAGCATTTGTAAGCGGCAAAGCAATATTTGCTAATGCAATAATCACAAAGAGTATGGCCATTGCCGGAGCTTTTTGCGCAAGCCCACCCAATTCAGAAAGTTTTCTTGTTCCAAATTGTCTTTCTATCAGTTCTACTACAATCCACAATCCGATGATATTGATACCATGATTGAACATCTGTATCATAACCCCCTGCAAGCTTAGCTTGTCCTCAGAGAAGATAGCAACGCACATCAGACCGATGTGGGCAATGGAAGAATAAGCGACCAATCTTTTTATATCGTCTTGTTTTATGGCGATTAAAGAAGCATAGATCATACCTATTACAGCCATTGAAGATGCAACATCACCCCAGGAATAGGAAGCGATTGGAAGAACGGGCAAAAGCCAGCGGATAACTCCAAGTACTCCCATTTTTACCATTACGCCGCTAAGCACCATTGTTGTAGCGGTAGGTGATTGCTCATAGGTATCAGGTTGCCAGGTATGAAATGGAAAGATTGGCATTTTGACTGCAAAGGCGATAAAGAATAACCAGAATAACCATGTTTGATCTTTTGCCTGGAGAGCAGCACCCGTCTTATAAAAAGATTCAATACTAAATGAATGATCTGGCGTTTGGGAGTACACATACAAAATGCCGATCAGCATCAATAAAGAACCAAGGAATGTATAAACGAAGAATTTAAAAGTAACAGCAATCCTTTTTTCACCACCCCATTGTGAACAGAGAAAATAAACAGGTATTAATGCCAGTTCCCAGAAGAAATAAAATAATAGCGCATCCATTGCCAGGAATACTCCCATCATACCCGCTTGTGACAAAAGCATCAATGCGAAAAAATTATTCGCTTTTTTATACGACGAATTCCAGGTGGAAAGAAAAATAAGCGGGAAAGCGACAGCATTCAGCAAACAAAGCATTTGCCCCATGCCATCCAGTTTTACGGAAAAACTACTTCCTAAAGTGGACATCCATGCTGACTGATGTGCCAGGTTTTTTGCATCATTTAATACAGTCAGGCCCAGCAATGATACCACCAATACCGCTATCGATGCAAACAAAGCCCATGAACGTACCGCCTTTTCATTTTTGAAAAAGAATGCAGCCAGCCCGGTCAGCAATGGAATTAATATTAATAAAACTGCGATCATAAGCCCACCCTTTTACAAAGGATATATTTATTTGTTGTTATTTAAAATCAACCCAACTCCAACACACTTTCATTGCTTACCTCTTTTGTCTCTTTATCTCTTTTGATCTCTTAGCCTACTTTCTAACAAAAAATTGAAATACAAAAAACAATAACATGCCCAACACCATCAGCAATACATAGCTGCCTACCTGGCCACTTTGCAAGAACCTCAATTGACGACTACTATAATTTACCAGCCTACCTACACCATTCACTATACCGTCAACCACTGATTTTTCAAATATATTTTTAAAAAATACACCCAGTTTATCCAGGGGTTGTACAATTATTTTATCATAGGCCTCATCCACATACCATTTATCAGCCAATACCTTTCCAAATCCTGATGCTTCTTCTGTATCAGGTTTTTTACTGAATCTGCTCCAGGCAAAAAGGATGGTACTAACAATTAAAGCAGTTGAAACGCCCGTCAGCATCCACTCGGTAGAATGAGAAACCTCGTGAGCTTCTAAAATTTTATTGGAGCCTGCAAAAACAGGCGCTAAAAATTCTCTCAATGAATGTGCACCATGCATGATGAACTCTGGTACACCTACATAACCGCCGACAATAGAAAGAATAGCCAGTATGATCAATGGAATAGTTATAGCCGCCGGGCTTTCATGTAAATGATGTTCCTGCTCATGTGTACCACGAAAAGATCCCTTGAATGTAGTAACATATAAACGGAACATATAAAAAGCAGTAAGCAATGCAGTTCCTAATCCGATAGCATATATGATAGGAGATTTCGCAAATGCTCCGGCTAATATTTCATCTTTAGAAAAGAAACCTGATAAACCCGGTATACCAGCAATAGCCAGGCAACCGACGAGGAATGTCCAGTTGGTTGTCTTCATGTATTTACTCAATCCGCCCATCTTTCGTATATCCTGTTCACCACCCATCGCATGAATAACACTACCACTGCCCAGGAATAATAAAGCTTTGAAGAAAGCATGTGTCATTACATGAAAAACAGCAGCGACATAAGAACCTGTTCCCAATGCCAGGAACATATAACCCAACTGGCTTACCGTAGAATAAGCCAATACCTTTTTAATATCATTTTGCTTTAATGCTATTGTGGCAGCTACTAATGCTGTGGCTAATCCTATATAGGCTACCACATTCATAGTGAACGGAGACATCGAATATAAAATATTACTCCTGGCGATCATATAAATACCCGCCGTCACCATCGTGGCAGCATGTATTAAAGCGGAAACAGGTGTGGGGCCCGCCATTGCATCAGGCAACCAGGTATATAAAGGTATTTGCGCACTCTTACCGGTAGCGCCGATAAATAATAATAAAGTGATAATGGTAATATCTGCACCGCTCAACTTAGATACATTGGCGAATACATCGCCGTAAGAAACAGAATCCAACCTGTTGATCAACCAGAAAATGGCGATCAGAAATGCAAGATCACCGATGCGGTTCATGATAAAAGCTTTGTTAGCAGCTTTATTATACTCTGTATTTTTAAACCAGTAGCCGATCAATAAATAAGAACACAGCCCTACTCCTTCCCAACCAATGAACATGATTACATAGTTGGCTCCCATAACCAGCAGCAACATAGAGAAAACGAACAAATTCAAATACGAAAAATATCTTCCGAAATGTTCTGTCTTTTCTTCATGCATATAGGAAGTAGAATACACATGAATCAAAAACCCTACACCAGTAATGATCAAAAGAAAGATAGAAGAAAGCTGATCTATTTGAAAAGCGAATGGGATAGAAAGTTTGCCGACAGTTATAAAATTAAAATAGCTGGCTACATGAATATTGCCGTCTTTCACCTGCATAAACACCCATACACTGATAAGGAACGAGGCCAGCACGGTGCCACTTCCGATAATTCCTATCAATCCTTTTGACAAATGTTTCCGGCCAAGCCCATTGATAAGAAAACCTATCAGCGGCAGCAGCGGAATCAGATAAACCAAGTCTAATGCGTTCTTCATAAAGCCCTGTTACGAAGTACGAGGTCAGAAGTACGAGGTACGACATTCGTACTTCGTAGTCCGTATTCGCACTTTTTAGTGTTTTAACCTGTTCAAAAAATTTACATCCACTGAATGAATGTTTCTGTACATCATAACAATAATAGCCAGTCCCACACTTACTTCCGCTGCCGCTACCACCATAATGAAGAATACAAACAATTGTCCATCCGTCCCTGCTGTTGGATTGACGGCAACGCCATTTAAATGGTGCATTTTTGAAAATGCTACCAATAATAGATTCACCGCATTCAGCATCAGTTCTATACACATAAAAATGATGATCGCATTGCGGCGTGTCAATACACCCACAATCCCGATGCAGAATAACGCAATAGACAGAAATATGTAATAATTTATTGGCATATAATAAAGCTTTGAGCTACGAGCCGCGAGCGTCGAGCCAGAGTCTGATGCTCACAGCTCATAGCTATCAGCTCGCAGCTTTCCTATTCTTTCTTCCCTATCACCACCGCACCTACCATAGCACTTAAAAATAAAATACTGCTTATCTCAAATGGTACAACGTAAGTACTGAACAACTCTTTACCAAGATTTTTAATTAACCCGATATCTCCTGTTTTCACTTGTGCCACCTGGCCTTTTAACTCGCTGTTACGCAATGCAGCCACAAGGATCAGCAATAAACAACCTCCGGATAAAGCGCCGGCAAATTTTAACCAGCGGTTCTTTTGCGGTTCTGTTTCTTTATTCAGGTTCATCAGCATGATCACGAACAGGAACAACACCATAATAGCGCCTGCATATACAATAATATTTACAATAGCAAGGAATTGGGCATTCAGTAATATATAATGTCCTGAAATGGCGAAGAACGTAACAATCAG
>CAMLEX010000067.1 GCA_946479055.1 uncultured Bacteroidota bacterium
TATTTCAGTTAATTTATTGAATTTCTGCCTTAAAGGTTCCGTTAGTAATAGTGACGATTGCATTTGCAGCATTTTTAACAGTACCGCTAAATGTACCCTCTGCTACTTTTGTCGTTTCATTATAAGTTGCCAGGTTGACGGTCAATGTTCCCGATCCAAACATACCTGTAAAAACAGGGTCGCCTGTCGAATTATTCATCATTAGTAAAGTAGCCCAATTAGCAGGTGGTACAGAGGCTGTAGAAAAAGTTCCTGCCTGCATAGCTCCATTCCTGGTAAGAGAAAGTGAAAAACTTATATCTCCCGCGGTAGTCTCTCCAATAATTCCAGTAGACTCCATACCGCCCAGTGGCAAAGTGATAGCAACGCCTGTTGGTCCTTCATATGTTACAGCGCCTTGCGTAAATTTCCATTTCAGATCAGTTGCAGGTGCACCCGGATCCACTATCACTTCAAAACTACAGGAAGGAATCGCAATGTCAAATGCTCCATCTGCAGTTGGAGTTCCGCTACCCGTTAAAGTGATGGTTTGTGGTCCTGCTGCAGCAAAATTTCCTGAACCAGAAAAAGTCATTCCGTTGACTTCGGTTGTAGTAATTGAATAAGCTCCCGGCGTGGTTACATTCACATCAATGTCCACTGTATTGGCTGAGGTTAGTGATACACCTTCTTCATACGTTCCGTTTGCAACAGCCGAGGTACAATCAACTGTAAAGGCAGCTGGTCCTGCAACATTCAAAGCAAAACCACAGGATGAACTTTCCGCTTTTACCTCTATATTGGTATTGCCAGTTGCAACAGGCGTACCTGTTGCTGTTAATGTAATAGTTTGTTCGCCTAAGGCGGTCAATGCACCGGTACCAGCGAAGATTATACCATTGCTTACTTGTGTAGTAAGTGTATAAGTTCCAATAGTTGTAACATTAACCTTAATAGCAACAGTGTTGGCCGCTGTCAGGGGAATATCTTTTGCATAAACTCCCGATAAAATATAATCCAGGCAGGTTGTAGCCCCCACTGCTAATGTAAATATAGCGGGATCAGCACCACCTAGTGGGAGTGTAGAAACAGCTACGTTACATTGTGAAGAATCATAGGTTATAGTAAAATGATGAATACCGGCAGTTAAAGGAGTACCATCCCCGGTTAATCGGACGGTATTCAATCCTGCTGTTGCAAATACACCCTTAGCCTGGAAGAATATTCCATTGACTGTATCAGAGTATATTCGATAGGAACCAACCTCAGTTATATTAACCTGAACATCTATATAATTGGTATCTGCGTCTAAAACAGTTCCCACTTCATAAATCCCCTGAACCGTTTTTGGCAAACAATCGCCTGAAACTTCAGCTCGCAGTGAACCTGAAGAAGGAGTACTATTTGTTTCGAAGCTTAATTCTTTCTGGCAGGCACTAAACAGTAATAACGCACTTAAAAGGGAAAGGAGACTAACATTTTTTTTCATAAAGTAGGTTCAATTGATCGTCAAAAATAGGGATTTAAAATTATCAATATACAGGCACGCTATTATGAAAAATGACAGGAAGCTTCTATCTTGTTGTCTTATATCCTGGCAAAATGAAAAAAATTACTTTTACGGTTATTCTTTCTTCTATTATTGTTTTGGCAATAGCACAAACACCCACTATAGAAGTATTGACATCCGGAACCAAAACAAGTCTGAGGGGATTAAGCGTAGTAAATGATAATATCATTTGGGTCAGCGGCAGCCATGGCATGGTGGGGAAAAGTACGAATGCAGGTAAGAACTGGAAATGGATGCAGGTAAATGGATTTGAAAAAACCGATTTTCGGGACATTGAGGCTTTTGATGGCAATACCGCTATCATCATGGGAATAGCGGAACCGGCTTATATTTTAAAAACAAATGATGGCGGCGAAAGCTGGCGGGTAGTATATGAAAATAAAACAAAGGGTATGTTTCTGGATGCAATGGATTTTGCTAACAACCAGCGTGGAATAGTAGTTGGAGACCCCATCGATGGAAAGATTTTCATTGCCCGTACAAATAATAGCGGTAATACCTGGGAGGAAATAGAAGAAACACAACAACGGCCTGTAGCTGATAGCGGGGAAGCGTTTTTTGCATCCAGCGGAAGTAATATAAAGTTATTTTCAAATGATGAATATTTTATAGTGAGTGGTGGACTTCGCTCCCGGTTGATCAGCAACTCTTCTGCTACAGATCTGCCGTTAATACAGGGCAAAGAAAGTACGGGAGCAAATGCTATAGATATTTATGATAATGGCATGCCCAAAAAACCGGGTCAGCGGATGGTTGTGGTTGGTGGAGATTTTAGTGTTGATTCAATAATTGACAAAAATTGTTTTTATACACTTAATGGTGGCAAAACATGGCTTGCTCCTTATACACCGCCCCATGGATACCGAAGCTCGGTAGAATATTTATCTAAAAAAGATTTGCTGGCCTGCGGGTTGAATGGTGTAGACTATTCAGATAATGGTGGTAAGAACTGGAAATGGATAAGCAAAGAAGGATTTCACGTTTGCCGTATAGCAAGGATAGGTACTGCTGTTTTTTTAGCTGGTCATAATGGGAAGATCGGAAAGATTACCAGGAAATAAGTCAGAGGCCAGAAGTCCAAGGTCGGAAAGAAAGCCTCTGATTTCTGACCTCTTACTTCCGACCCCGGTCTTTCGCACTAAAGATGATCTAATATCTCTTTTACCGATGGTCTTTTTTTATAATCCTGGTTAAAGAAACGATACGTTATGGTACTTTCTTTATCTATAATATAAGTTGCAGGTACCGGAAGATAGTTGCCGTTCTTGCCATTTATCTCATCGATTTTGATACCTCCGTTGCGATAACGTTTTAAGGTATTCTCCGGAACTTCAAACTCCACTTCATAAGCCTTCATGATCTTCAGGTTTTCATCATGCAACACCGAGTATTTCGCTTTTGTTTTTTCAATGGTTTTCGCAATACTTTCCGGCTGTTCAGGTGACACAGCAACAAGGGTGGCTCCTTTATCAATTATCAACTGCAGGGAGTCTTCCAACCTTTGCAGATTTTTATTGCAATACGGACACCATTCACCCCGGTAAAATACCAACACCACTTTCCCTTTTTTCAACAGGTCTTTTAACCGTATATCTTTTCCGTACTGGTCTTTGGCTTTAAAGTCAGGTGCCTTAGAATTGAGAAATAAACCCTCCGGAGCTTCCTGTGCAAAAACAAAATAACCCGATAGCACGAACGTAATTAAAATTGTAAATGTCTTCATACTGTAATCTAAGTATATCAAAACTAAAAAAAGCTGGCTTAAATACAATTGATTAATTTCAGTATTAACAAATTGGTATTTTCACGTGCATTTTCCCTGTCTGCCAGATCTATCCTCTTCAAATTACCGGCAGCATTATTCCGCAAAGTTGAGAATACTATTTGCAGGAGTGAATACTCTCCTTTAATTTAATATTACTGGCAAGTTGTATAAAAGAAAGTAAAGCATTTAACGCTTTACTTTCCTTGTTTTATTAAATGCAAACCTGACACAACAGTAATACCATTTCCCTCAACTCCATTTTTTAAAACTAAAATGATTCAGTAATTTCAAGAGAAAAATGGCAAGATCACACCATCGCAAAAAGCACAAAGAACAGCTTCGTCACTTTAAACACAAAGAAGAAACAACTGTTTCAACGTCCAAAAGCAAGGCATCCTCCCTATTTGCTATTATGGGAGCCGTTGTTGGTTTGGCGGTAAGTTATTTTGCATCTGAAGCTTCTATTCTTTGGATAGTAATTGGGTTTATTGCAGGCGGAACAGGCGGCTATCTTATTGGTCGAAGGATTGATGCCAGTACTTGATAACTTACTGTAACATTTTTCTATCAATAGAAATAGTGGTTCTTTTCATGAAGAATCGGAGTGACTGCAAAACCTCTTAATGCCCATCTCAAAATAATAAGCAACACTAGCTTTATGCCGCTCAGGCAATCATCCCGGGAAGAAAAGGTAACTCACAATCCGGCATCCCAAAATCATTTGCACAAATAAATAAATGGGAACAATTGTTCCTACCTTTATAGGTGCTATTTGAAAAATTCTTCATTTTAAAAAAAGGAGGCTATATGAAAAAAATCACACTCTTCTTCGTAGCGTTTTTCCTTTTTGCTTATTACCAGGTCTTTGCGCAAGAGCATACGGCTGCAGGTAAGCATATGGATAGTACCCATATTATATTTAATGCAATGGATTTGAAATGGGGAGATGGCCCAGCTGCTTTGCCCAAAGGAGTACAGATGGTAGTACTGGAAGGTGACCCTTCCAAAGAAGCTATGTTTACCCTCAGGGCGACGATGCCTGCTAATTATAGAATTCCTCCCCACTGGCACCCAACTACGGAGCATGTTACTGTTTTAGAAGGAACTCTTTATATGGGTATGGGCGAAATATTGGATGAAGGCAAAGCGACGGAACTTAAAACGGGTGGCTTTGCTGCTATGCCTGCGAAAACCGCCCATTACGCATTTACCAAAGACAAATGCGTTATCCAGGTTCACGCCATGGGGCCATTTGCTGTTACTTACATTAATCCAGCTGACGATCCTCGTAAGAAATAAATAAGAGAGTTGAGAATAAAGCTAATTAAGGAGAGATCAGTTTAACTGTTTTCTCCTTTTATATCCCTATGCTGACAGCAAATAAATGTCGTGGCTTATCGTAAAAGCATTACCGTTCCTTTTAATAGCTCTCCTCCCATTTTCAAATCAATAACATATACATAAACAGCTTCCGGTAATAGCTCTCCTTTATATTTTCCATTCCACGGTCTGTTATTTTGTTTGTTTTGAAAAACAATTTGTCCATGCCTGTTAAACACAGTTAATTCAAATGCGGGATAAGCACTTAGTGCTGGAATATTCCAGGTATCATTCAAACCATCATTATTTGGAGAAAAAGCATTGGGAACAAAAACATCTTTATAGACAAATACATGCATGGTATCAGTCGCTATGCCACAACCATCATTGGATGCAACAGTCAACACATAGCTGGTATCCCGTGGAGGAGTAACAATGGGTTGTAAAGATTGAGGATCATTTATAAATACAGCAGGCAACCAGGAATAACTTATATCCTGCCCCATTGCATTAGCTGATAGTTGCGCAGAAGTTCCTTTAATGATCCATTTATCTGTTCCGGCATCCGCACGGGGAGCCTCAATTACATTTACCAAAAGCTTTGCGGTATCCTTGCAGGCAAATTGATTGGAAACTATTACACTATAATCAATAGAAGTAACAGGTGATGCGATGGGATCAGCGATAATATCAGAAGATAATCCTGTTGCCGGTATCCACTGATAAGAACCACCGCCACTACTTCCCAGTTTCACATTATCACCTTCACATATTCTTACATCGGCGAATAAAGTTTGTGCATCAGGGGTTGGATTTATAACTGCGATAACAGAATCCAAATGCTTACAACCATCGTCATTCGTAACCTGAACATAATATTTACCCGAGAGCAGAGGTTGAACATTGTCAACAGACACGGAAGCACCGGTGGCGGAAAAATTATTTATACCAGTCCATTGATACTGGCTACCACCTGTTGCATTTAACACAAGAGAATTATTTTCACACACAGGGCTATTAGTGGTGGCTGTTGTTATGGGGTTAACAGCTACTTTGACAGTAAGAGGTTTTGAAACGATCCTGCATTGTATTGAATTCATATTTCCTGCTTCCGCCGCTGTTAATCTGTAATGATAATTGCCGGGAGCTGCGGTTGATGTGAAATTTTGTGTAAGGGACGTTGTTGTTGCAGCAGAAATATCAGTCCATGTATTTCCATCATTGCTTTGCTGCCATTGAAAGGAAGGATTATTATAGCCTGGGGATACGGTACAGGTAAAACTAAATGAACGGGCGGTTCCTTCACATATAGTTGCCGAAGACGAAGTATTACCTGTGATCATTGATGTTAATTGGGGACCACATGGCCTGAACGTAATGTCATCCAGTGCAAGATCATTGCCACAGCCACCAGGTGCATTGTTGAATATCCTGAGTACAATATCGGATACATTAGCAGGTGTTGTAAAAAAAAAACCGAACTGTTGCCAGGTAGGACTGGACTGTGAGGCTATTGTATTGGTATTATAGGTTTGCAGTATAGTGCCATCTGTTTTTTCAAGAGTGAAAGTAAGGTTGGGTTGAGTAGCATTGGGGCCGCCGCAGGCTGTGGGTTTCAATACATTCATCATCCAGGCAGCAAATTCATAAGTAGTGCCGCTGCACAAACCCCTGACTGTATCCAGGTAGAATGCACCAGGCTGAACAGAAGCATTTATCAGCATAAAATATCCGTTGGTCTCACCGGTATGATCGGCGCTCAACGAATGCCAGTTGTTACTAAAACAGTTGGTGGTGTTGGTTCTTACCGTATAAAAACCATCATCAGGACAATCATTTGAACGGTATTGATAAGAAGTAGTAGCAGCTTTTAGTGGCGCTCCGGGATTAGAACCTGCGCCAAATGTAATATTAATAATAGGATCGCCCAGACTACCCTGGCAAAGCTGTGCGTTCAGATTGTTGAAACAAAAAAATAATATGGCAACTAATGCTGAAATCCTTTTGAAGTGGCTCACTAAAGTATCTTTAAAATAAGCAACTAATATAACCAGTTTATTCGAGAATATTTTTCTGATTCTATCAGGAGGGATCTTTTAGCTTCATAACTCAAAGTATCTCCAAGCCTGAGCCCCTGACGTTCTTTACCGCAGGACGCTGCAATTGATTTATTTTACAGCCTGCAATTGTTAATCGTATGATTGGTTTACGAAAAAAAGTAAGGATAAAAGAAATAATAACCGAAACAAAGGATTGCAAAACTTTTGTACTGGAAACTATTGACGGCAGTAGCTTACCATACAAGGCCGGCCAGTTCCTCACATTCATTTTTGATACCCCTGTCGGTGAACAAAGAAGAAACTATTCGCTTTCCTCTTCGCCGGAACTGCACGAGCCTGTGAGCATTACCATTAAAAGGATTGCTAACGGCGTTTTTTCACGAAAACTGGTTGATATTGCACAGCCCGGCGATGTATTGACAACTATCGGCGCTAATGGCTTTTTTACATTACCCGACGATCTGAGTCATTGCCGTCAGCTTTTCCTGATGGCCGCAGGTAGTGGCATTATACCTGTGTTCAGCTTACTGAAAACAGCATTACATCGTTTTTCTGCAATAAGCGTAATACTTATTTACAGCAATCATTCAAAAGAAGATGCTATTTTTTATAAAGACCTTCTGCAATTGCAGAAAAATTATCATCGGCAGTTGCGGATAGAATGGCTTTTCAGTAGTGCTTATCATTATACACGGGCAAGGCTTAGCAACTGGCTGTTGGGTGAGCTGTTGAAAAAACATATTACAGCACCTTTGCCGGACTGTTTATTTTATCTATGCGGACCTTTTGATTATATGCGTATGATAACAATTACATTACTTTCTTCTGGAATAAAAGCTGCTAACATACGCAAAGAAGAATTTGTGATCATACAACCCCGGACAGATCTACAGCCTCCCGATATAACAGTGCGGATGGTAACAACAAGGTTGAATAATAAACAATACCAGTTCAACAGCATGTATCCGGAAACTATTTTGCAGGCAGCCAAAAAAGCAGGAATAGAATTTCCTTACAGTTGTGAAACAGGACGATGTGGTGCTTGTGCAGCAGTATGTGCCTCCGGAAATGTATGGATGAAATACAATGAAGTATTGACGGAAGAAGATATCAGGAAAAAAAGAGTGCTTACTTGTACAGGCTATCCGGTTTATGGAGATGTGGAATTGGATTTTGATGAGAAATAACTTTATAAATTTAATTTATCTGGACTGTGTAAAATTTCATTACAGATATTTCTTAACGCCAACTTTATAATTAAACAGACATGCAGATCAGGGAAGCACAACACAAAGATTTAGAAATTATCCTGGATATCATGAATGATGCTATAGTTAACACAACATCAATCTATGATTATGGAATACGCAGCACTGAATTTGTAGAAAACTGGTTTAATAAAAAGCAGCAGGACAAAATGCCCGTCCTTGTTTGTGAGATCAACGGCCAGGCGATTGCCTATGGTTCCTATGGTATTTTCAGAGCCTGGGATGCTTATAAATTTAGTGTCGAACATTCCATCTATGTTCACAAAAACTTCCAGGGACAAGGGATAGGCAAACAGTTATTAATCGCCCTGATTGATAAAGCTAAACAAGATGGCTACCATACAATGATTGCAGGTATTGATGCAGACAATCAAAAAAGCTGCGAGTTTCACAAAAAACTTGGCTTCTTTGAAGTCGGGAGATTTAAAGAGGTTGGTTATAAGTTTAACAGGTGGCTGGACTTGGTTTTTATGCAATTAATGCTTAACGTATAATAATCAGTTCTGCATTTCTCATAGCTTTTATAGCATCAGCATTATTTCTTTTCCTTCTTATGAAAAATTCCTTTGCTCCACAATATTTCTTCTTTTGTGCAATCAACTTCTAATAAGTTCATTTATTCATACCTGTTTCACAGATGATTGCATAAATTCGGTGATTAGAAATAATCATGCTTACTCAATCTTTAGTTTTTATGAAGAATATCAAAGCCTTGGTTCTTATTGCATTGATGCTCTCATGGAGTATCAGTTTCGCACAAAAAAATGATTCTATCATCATCATCAGCAGCATTGTAAAAGAAGCAAACGAAAATTCGCAATTAGAAAAATTGGCCCATGAATTAATGGATGGTATTGGGCCAAGGCTGGTAGGTACACCCCAAATGAAACAGGCCCATGATTGGGCGATAACAAAATATAGTAATTGGGGAATAACCGCCCGTAATGAAAAATGGGGCGAATGGCGTGGCTGGGAAAGAGGTATATCACATATTGACATGGTGTATCCCCGGGTAAAATCTTTAGAAGGCATGCAACTGGCCTGGAGCCCCGGTACGAAAGGGAAAACGATTACAGCCGAAATGATCATAATCGCTGATGCTGTTGATTCAATAGCATTTCAACAATGGCTTCCTTTGGTAAAAGGAAAATTTGTGATGATCTCTATGAACCAACCTACCGGCAGACCAGAATACAACTGGGAAGAATTTGGCACCAAAGAATCGGTAGAGAAAATGAAAAAAGAAAAAACTGAACAAACAGATGCGTGGCGCAAACGCATCAGCAAAACCGGCCTTACGAATAAAGCATTGGCAGTAGCCTTGGAAAATGCCGGTGCGGTGGGTATTGTTACATCCAACTGGTCAGCAGGGTTTGGTGTCAATAAAATTTTTGGCGCCCATACTAAAAAAATACCAACGATAGATATTTCTTTGGAAGATTATGGGTTACTATATCGTTTAACAGAATCTGGAATTAAACCAAAGATCAGTGTACGAACAGATTCAAAAGATTTAGGTGTTGTTCCAACCTTTAATACGATTGCTGAAATAAAAGGGACAGAGAAACCTGATGAGTATGTGATGCTTTCCGCCCACTTCGATTCATGGGACGGTGCCACCGGCGCTACGGATAATGGTACGGGCACATTAACAATGATGGAAGCAATGCGTATTTTGAAAAAAATATATCCCAATCCTAAACGAACCATTTTAGTAGGACATTGGGGAAGTGAGGAGCAAGGATTAAATGGCTCAAGAGCATTCGTAGAAGACCATCCGGAGATCATAAACAATATCCAGGTTTTATTCAACCAGGATAATGGAACCGGAAGAGTAGTCAATCTTTCGGGTCAGGGTTTTTTAAATGCGTATGATTATCTGGGACGTTGGTTATCCAAAGCACCCGAAGATATCAGGAAGCAGGTAGAAACAAGATTTCCCGGCACTCCCGGTAGCGGAGGTTCTGATTTTGCGTCTTTTGTGGCGGCGGGAGTTCCTGCGTTTTCTTTAAGCTCCACCAGTTGGTCATATGGACCATATACCTGGCATACCAACCGGGATACTTATGACAAAATTGTTTTTGACGATGTTCGCAGCAATGCGATCTTAACGGCAATCCTGGCATATATGGCAAGTGAGGATGAGGAAAAAACTTCCCGTGAAAAAGCAGAGTTGCCGCTAGATCAAAAAACTGGTGAGCCAGGAAAATGGCCGGAGCAAAAATCACCAACCCGGAAAGGTGGGCTTGATTAATAATCTTTTTTCATTAAGAATACTTCACGGTGCACACGAATTACCAGATCTATCTGAAGTGATTACAAGTTCTTTCATGTTGTCTCATCCTTGTGATTGAAAAATTATATTCAACTTTTTTTTAAAAAGAAACCGGATAAATTTTTACAATTTTGATTTCTGCAACATTTTTTGCAACAAAAAATAATAACCATGAAAGCAAATCAATTGCCAAACATTATTCGATCACGTTATATACCTATTTTGATTGTAATCACTTTTGCTTGCAACAATTCAGGCGATAGTACAACAAAGAAAGGAGATGCTACTACCCCATCCCCACAGCAATTAATATTTGACAAACTAACAGGTGTCTGGCAAAACGAGGATGGTAAAAGTTTTGAGCAATGGACAAAAAATGATAATGGCAGTTACAGATCAGTTGGATTCAGCATAAAAGGAAACGATACTTCCTGGAACGAACAGGCTGACATTTACCGGGAGAATGGAAATTGGATTTTCGAAAATGCAGTAAAGGGGCAGAATGATGGGAAAGCTGTTAAGTTTACTTCATTGTTTTTAAATGAAAATAGTGTTCAGTTCAGCAATCCGGCTCATGATTTTCCTACTGATATCAACTATACTGTTGCCGATGACAACACCTTACGTGCCTTTATTGTTGGCCCAAACACTAAAGGAGGAAAAGATACTATCCCTTTTAATTATATCAGGGTGAAATAGTTGAGACTTGTCGGATAATTTAATGTTATCTCTCAGTCAATAGCAATACAGGATAAACCCAATTGTATAATGTGCAAAAAATATTTCCCATTCCGGCATTCTTAAATATAAGAAACGCTGTACCTTGCCTGAAATAATTCGACCCTTCTTCCGCAACTCCCCTTTTGATTTTTTCCGCAACCTCTCTGTTTCCTAAGAAAATGGTTTCAAAACATTTTTCACCATTAAAATTGATTTTATGGAAACCTTAGTTCGAAACGGTAAGACCGCAAAGAAAATGTATGATGCTTTCAACCAGGGTGATATTCCGTATATCATCTCTTGTTTGAACAAAGATGTCATCTGGGAAGTAATGGGTCAACCCGAAATCCCTCATGCTGGCATTTATCACGGCCCCGATGATGTAAAATCATTTTTTAAAAAAATGAATGACGAAGTAGAGTACACAGAGTTTGTAGTAGAGCATATTTTAGAAAACAACAATCTTGTAATTTCTACAGGTTATCTCAAGGGTAAAGCAAGGGAAACCGGTAAGCTTTTTTCTTCTATCTGGTCAATGAGCTCTGAATTTAATGATGAAGGAAAAATAGTTCATTTCCGCGACTGCTATGACACAATGGCCATTGCACGGTCTTTAAAGTAAACTCATCTCTAACACTGCATTCAAATCAAGGGCGATAAGTCTGAAGGCTTATCGCCCTTTATCGTTTTCCAACTCTGTTCCCAATACTCAAACAAAATATTTCTTACATTTAATTATGATCAGGAAACCATGGCTCTGCCTGTTATTTTTTTCAATACTATCAGCAGGCATTAAAAAAACACTGGCACAAAATAAATTAGACTCAATAATTCCTGTTCGCGGTTTCGCTATTGCAGCTCCTCCTCCCTACTTTCTAGATTCATTTGTGAATTTTATTGAAAGAGAACTGGCGCCCCGGAAAGTCAATACATTGATATTGCGGGTTGACTTCAATTACCAGTATATAAGTCATCCCGAATTGCGTGATAGTATTGCCTTGTCAAAGGAGGAAGTAAAAAAAATTGTAACCGCTTGCCTCAACAATAAT
>CAMLEX010000068.1 GCA_946479055.1 uncultured Bacteroidota bacterium
TGTCCAGCATATCAATAAAAGTTCCTTTTAAAAGGAAGTTGCAAAGGTAACTACAGTGAAGACAGCGATTAAAAAAGATTACCCCCGAAATGATGCCTGGTTCGCTCCTAATAAAAAAGGATTTCACTGACAAGTGAAATCCTTTTTAAATCTTTTAAGTCCTTGATTATAGTCCGCTTATCGTAAGTCCTATTGAAAAAGGCCTGATCTCAGCTGCAACGCCTTCCTTGAACAAGCTGGTGATCTGGTAGCTGCCATATAAGGTAAAATGACCCAACCCTGCTCTTGCGGTACCGACCAGGCGGGTAGTATTGAAAAATCGTTTACTGGATTCTTTCATCATATAAGAATTCAACGTATTACCACTTTTATTTTCCAATTCCTTATTACGTGTATGAGCATTGATCATAGTACCCACTTTAGCTCCAATGGCAAACTTGAAACTTTTATCACTGTTTAATGGATTGGCGGTATACCTAAACTCAACGGGAGCTTCAAGATAAGTAGTGTTTAATTTGGTCTTTTTGAAATGATTGGTATCAGATTGATCCCGGAATTGAAGCGTCTCGGTTATATCCTTAATACCAACATAGGTTTTTTTAAACTGAATATGATCAGAAGAAATTCCAGGTCCGAAAGCCATACTCAACTTAGGATTGGTCTTAAACGGAAAATCGAACATGAAATAAACATTAAAACTTTTGGAGAAACCACCTGTGTTGATAGAATCCGGTTTGCCAGCCCAGCCTGCATAGCCCAGCTGGATCATAAAATGATCGTTAGCACGGCCGGAAAGATCAATAGGGGCTTTTTTCTTTTTAACGGTACTGTCTTGGGCAACTAAAGAATTGATCAGGAAACAACTAAAAGCGAACAATGCGATTTTCTTCATAAATCAAGTTAAGGTCGCAAATATATTTTTCTTTCGGTTAAAGATAGGTTAAGAACCAAGCAATTATTTTATTTCTTACTTTTGCCGTCCGCCAGGCCAAAAGCTTAAACGGTGTTATTTGAAATAATTATTTTGCAGGACTCTTGGCTTGTCATGATTAGAGCATCCCGATTAAGGGAAGAGCAGCAGAAATATATAAAGTTCTTTTTTAGTAATGATATTGGACCCTTAGCCCTGGTTAGAGCATCCCGATTATCGGGAGGGTCGCAGTTTAAAAAAGTTAGGACCCTTAGCTCAGCTGGTTAGAGCACCTGACTCATAATCAGGGGGTCGCAGGATCGTGCCCTGCAGGGTCCACATTTGTTAAGGCATTTGCAATTTAATTTGCAGATGCCTTTTTTTATATTCTTCTTCCCCCGCTGAAATATTATATCGGATATGCCCGCCGATCTTACTTACTAGTCCCTTAATTAGATACAATACAACGTTTTGTTTTGATACACTTGTTGAGAAAGTGGTAAATTTAATATACAATTGATTGGTGTTGTTCTAACATTCAAAAATGAAACAGGATGTCGAGGAAGAATATTCTGGTTACCGGAGGAGCAGGATTTATCGGAAGTCATTTAGTTGACGCATTATTAAATGCCGGTAATTACGAATTGTATTGTATCGATAATTTTGATCCGTTTTATGCTCTATCTATTAAGAAGCAAAATCTTGAAAACGCAAGCGGTAACCCTGGGTTTCATTTATTTCAACTGGATCTGGCAACGGTCTCTCCCGAAGAACTTTTA
This sequence comes from uncultured Bacteroidota bacterium, assembly GCA_946479055.1. The sequence continues at coordinate 1,690 of CAMLEX010000068.1, forward strand.
AAAATTTTTAGTTCAATTTCTTTTGATACTATCATCCACCTGGCAGCCCGTGCCGGAGTACGCCCAAGTATTGAACAGGCCAAAACCTATTATGATATCAATGTTATGGGTACTCTCTCGCTGCTGGAGTTTGCCCGTCATGCACATATACCCAGGTTTATATTTGCCTCATCAAGTAGTGTATATGGCAACAACCCGAACGTACCCTGGAAAGAAACCGACCTGCTTCATCAACCTGTTAGCCCTTATGGAGCTACTAAACTCGCTGCAGAAGAACTCGGAATAGTATATTCCCGGTTGTATAACCTGCAGTTTATTTCCCTGCGTTTATTTACTGTGTATGGCCCACGGCAAAGACCTGATCTGGCTATTCATCAATTTTATAACCTCATCAATGAGCAGCAACCCCTTACTTTATTTGGTGATGGACATACACTTCGTGATTACACATATGTAACTGATATTGTTTCAGGCATCATGGCTACTTTGGAATACAAGGGAACAGATAGTATTATTTTCAACCTCGGTGATAGCAGGCAGATATCACTCTTACAATTGGTACAAACCCTTGAACAGTGCATGCACAGAAAAGCCATTATCAACTGGCAGGATGAACAGCCGGGGGATGTACCACAAACCTTTGCCGATATTTCAAAAGCGGCAGTATTGCTTAACTATCACCCCCGGATAATGCTTGAAGAAGGGATACAACGATTTGTAGACTGGAAAAAAAGGCAGGAACTGTATAGGGTAACAGCAGAAAAAATAAATTAATCATGCCGTACTCCAAAGCTTCTCTTCTTATTGTTGTTGTTTCAGCGATATTATTATTTGTAAAGCTTGGTTCTATTACTGTATTCCAGATTGCTGAGGCCCGCAACAGCGAAGTGCCCGCTGAAATGCAGAACAGGCATGATTATACTGTTCCTTATTTCAATGGCGAATTGAGAACCGATAAACCCCCACTTCATTATTACGCTATTCTTTTCAGCTATTACATAGGCGGGGTCAATGAAACAAGTGCCCGTTTTTTTTCCGTTGTATGTGGAATGCTGGTCATTATTGCCACATGGCTATTTGCTAACAGGTATGGAGGGCCTGGAGTTGCCTGGTGGAGCAGCCTTGTTTTACTGGCGTCTATTCACACCATTTTTCAGTTCAGGCTTGTCACTCCAGATCCCTATCTCATCGCTTGCCATGTTCTTTCCTTGTTTTGTTTTTGGGAAGGGTATCCAAAACAACGAAAGTTTTTTTTGTGGTTAATGTATTTTTTATGGGGACTTGCTATACTGGCTAAAGGACCAATCGGCATAATACTGCCCGGTATTACTATCTTTTTGTATTTATTTTTTCGAAAAGAGTTGTCAATAAAAACCTTCCTGAAACTTCAACCCTTATGGGGATTGATTATCGTAGCTATTATTGCATTGCCATGGTTTTATTTGATAGATACCAAAACAAATGGCGCCTGGACACAGGGTTTTTTTATACAACATAACCTGAACAGATTCCGTGAACCGTTGGATGGGCACAAAGGTCCTTTTGTGCTAACCTGGCTTTTTGTATTAATGGGATTATTCCCCTTTTCTATATTTATGATCAGGGCGATTTGGTTTGCATGGTGTCAACGCAACAAGGACAACTGGCTGTTTTTTAATTTGCTGGCTGCAGCCGTTATCGTTTTTACTTATTCTGTATCCGCTACCAAATTAATTAACTATACAACACCGGCCTATCCTTTCCTGGCTATTATTATCGGATCTTTTATTTTTAATCATATCCACGGGAAAACAGCAATAAAAAAGCTGTGGCCGGAATGGATCGTATTGGCGGCACTCTCAATAGTATTGACTCCGGGAATTTATTTCTGGATGCAATCAGAAGATGCATTGAATAATATTGCTGACTTAAGTATCCTGCTGCTGATATTTCCTCTTACAATATTGCTGGGCTTGTATTATTATAAAAAACGTAGCATAAGTAAAGCCTTTTTTATCGTGGCTTTAGGTGCTATTATAGCCAATGCTGTTTTCTTTGCTATATTATTTCCTGCGTTGGATGCACAGGGATCTGTCCACAAGATAAAACAACTGGTAGGTCCCGGTAGGCCTGTTATCGCCTATCGTTTTTTTAATGAGGCGTTCACGTATTATCATAAGCAACCTATCGTTGTAATGAATTCAGCTGATGCGGTAGCCGGGTTTTTAAAAAATGATCCAGAAGCATTGGTGTTGGAAAGAGGATCGCAACCTCATTTAATAGACAGTTTGAAAGGTCTTATTATAAAAGCCAGGATCAAAGATCTTTTTAGCAATCAATATTCATTTGTTTACGAATTGAAATCCTGGCATTAAACAGATAAAATTTTCAAAAAGAAAATGCCAGCCACTATGCACTAAAAAAATAAAAACGCAACATTGAAAGCAATAAAGTCAACGCATGAAATGAGCCATAATGATGTTTATCACCAACCGGGCAATTATCGGCGGATCCCCCTTTACGTCCGGTTTAGGTTGGGCATTTGGCAAAAAAATATTAAAAAACAATTGAAGCGGCCATGACAAAAATTTCATTATAAAACGCGGCGCAATGAAAATTTTTGGCATGGTAAGTTCCATCCCGAATCGGGTCCGGGATAAGCTCTGGGCCAGAATAAAATAAAAAACAAACAGATGAAGTTAATTTCTATAGTCGTGGCATTGTATAATGAGGAAGGCAATATTCCAACTTTGATTCAACAGATAAGCTCGGCCTTGCAAGATCATAACTATGAATTGATACTCGTGGATGATGGTTCAACCGATGCATCAGTAAAAATTATAAAAGAGAACCTGCTGCCCGGTATAAAATTAATTGTACTACGTAAAAATTATGGTCAATCAGCTGCTATGGCCGCTGGTATTGATGCTGCAAAAGGAGACTATATTGTAACAATGGATGCTGACTTGCAAAATGATCCTTCCGATATTCCCATAATGCTAGAAAAACTCCGGGCAGAAAATTGGGAATTGGTTGCAGGAATACGAACAAACAGGAAAGACACCAGGATAAGAAAGATACCTAGCCGGATTGCCAATAAACTTATCCGGACAACAACAGGAGTAACATTGCACGACTATGGCTGTACTTTAAAAATTTTCCGACGTGATATAGCTAAAAACCTGGAATTGTATGGCGATATGCATCGGTTTATTCCTGTATTGGCAGCACTGCAAGGAGCAAAAATGACCGAGATGCCGGTGAAGCATCATCCCAGGATGCATGGCAAATCAAAATATGGGATGGGTCGCATTATTAAAGTGATGAGCGACCTCTTGCTGGTTTTATTTATGCAAAAATATTTTCAGAGGCCCATGCATATATTTGGCCCCGTTGGATTGGTGCTATTTTTTTTAGGCTTTCTTATCAATATATATTTGTTGTTTATTAAATTGACAGGAGAAAAAATTGGCAACCGGCCTCTGCTTATTCTTGGGGTAATCTTATTATTAGCAGGCTTACAATTGATCTTGTTTGGCATTGTTGCTGAAATATTGATGCGTACTTATTATGAATCGCAGCATAAAAAGGCTTTCAGGATAAGATCAATCATTGAATACAATAGTACCCCAGTATGAAAAAATGGATGGCAGTCTTATTGAAATTGATCATTGCGGCTATAGCGATCTATTTTGCTCTGCGCCAGGTAAATTGGGATGAACTGAAAAATGTCAAATGGGGTGCTTCGGTTGCCTGGCTGATTCCTGCTGTTATCTTCTATAATTCTTCCCAGTTTCTAAGTGCATACAGGCTATTACAATTTTACAAACTTCTTGATGAAACTATCAATTATCTGTTTAACCTGCGGTTGTATTATACCGGAATGTTTTATAACCTGTTTCTGCCGGGCGGAATTGGTGGCGATGTTTACAAAGTGCTTGTTTTGAGAAAAAGGGGGCTGCCTGTTTTACAATTGACAAAAGCAACTTTGCTTGACAGGGTTACAGGGTTGATGGTATTACTAACAATAATGGCCAGCCTCACTAATTTTATTTCTGTCTCTTTCCCGGGTAAGGATATTCTCTGGATTTTATTTCTTGCTGTTATACCTGGTTTTTTTATTTATTGGTTTGTTGCTCATCTTTATTTTAAACCATTTGACAAATCAATTCCAAAGGCAGCTTTATTGTCAGTATTGATTCAAAGCTGCCAGGTTCTGAGTTTTTTTTGTCTACTGCTTTTTTTACAAGTCCCACCCGCTGAATTATTATCGTATGCTGTCTTGTTTTTTGCAGGTTCAGTCGTAGCGGCATTGCCGGTAAGTATCGGGGGTATAGGCACCCGTGAATTAGCAATGGCTACCGGTGCAGTTTATTTGCATCTTTCTAAAACTATTGCTGTTTCTGCTAGTCTTTTGTTTTTTATTATAACAGCTTTAAGCGCCTTAGTTGGATGGCTTAGTGTTAAACACAATTTTTTAAATAAGATAAAACCAGGATCTATAAAGAGTGCACAGAAATGACCGATCACGTTATTTTTATTTGATCTCTTCAAAATCAATATAATCTTCCTTTGTTTTTTTAGGAGTTGATTTTTCTGCCGATTGAGTTTGTGTGGTAAAATCCTGTTGCTGGTTCATCTGATCCTGCATCTGGCTTTGCATTTCCCTGAATTTCTGTTTTACTTGCCGTGTTGTTTTATATACAGGGATAATAAAACGAAAAATCAGGTTGTACAGTAACCAGGCCAGCAAGCCATATAATAATACCTTTGACATAACGGAACAAAGCTACAATTTGATGTGAAAGGTTGACCAGTTGATTAGTTAAAAAACGGCGAACGGTATTCAAACGTCGGTAAAATCAGCTTTTTTAATTCATTAACTTTCTTGCCAGATAAGTTTTGGAAAGAATAGCTTATTTCCCTTATTTTTGCACCGGAAGCAGAATTCAAGAAGGGAACGAAGACGTTCCCTTCTTCTTTTATCCACTATGAGCATTGAAGGACAAATACAGGCACTGGAGCAAAAAATAATGGCGCTGATCGAAGGCGAACCCGAGATTTTCCTGGTTGAAATCAGGATAAAGCCCACCAATAATGTAAAAGTGTTCCTGGATAGTGATAATGGAATGAGTTTAGACAAGCTGATTCAGTACAATAGGAAATTGTATAAGGATCTGGAAGAAAATAGTTTTTTCCCGGGAGGTGATTTTTCGTTGGAGGTATCGTCACCGGGATTGGATGAGCCACTGAAACTTCGGCGCCAATACCTGAAGAATATCGGCCGGGGGGTAGAAGTAACACGAATAGACGGGGAAAAAAATGAAGGGAAACTTTTACAAGTAGGTGAAGCAGAGATCGTGGTAGAAGAAGAAAAAGGTAAAGGGAAAAAGAAAGAACTGGTGCAACACACCATACCATTTGATAATATTAAATCAACAAAAATTCAAATCAAATTTTAGAAGAGGCTACGGCTATCAGCTATGAGCTTTGAGCTTTTGCTCGCAGCTCGCAACTCACAGCCCACGGCTCAAAAACAGAGTGCTATGGCAAGTATCAATCTTATCGAAGCGTTTCAGGAGTTTAAAGATGCAGAAAACATCGATCGGCCTACCATGATGAAAGTGGTAGAAGATGTATTTAAAACCCTGCTGCGCAAAAAATACGGCAGTGATGACAATTTTGATGTGATCGTAAATGCCGAAAAAGGTGACCTGGAAATTATCCGCCACCGGATGATAGTTGAAGATGGGCAGGTTGAGGATCCTTTGGCACAAGTTGCTTATTCCGAAGCCACTAAGATTGAACCGGACTTTGAAGTGGGTGAAGAACTTTTCCAGGAAATTGATCTCTTTGATTTTGGCCGCAGGGCTATACTAGCTGCAAAGCAAACGCTGGCCAGCCGCATCAGTGATTTGAAAAAAAATGTATTGGCTCAGAAATATGGCGATAGAATAGGTGAGATCATCAGTGCGGAAGTATACCAGGTTTGGAAAAAGGAAATTTTGTTATTGGATGAGGAAGGCAATGAATTGATACTGCCAAAAAGTGAGCAGATACCGCAGGATTACTTTAAAAAAGGAGAAAATATCCGGGCTGTTGTTAGAAAAGTGGATATGAAGAATAATAATCCTGTTATTATTCTTTCCCGTACTGCGCCTGAGTTTCTGGCCAAATTATTGGAGATAGAAGTGCCTGAAATTTTTGATGGACTGATTGTTATTAAAAAAATTGTTCGGGATCCGGGAGAAAGAGCTAAAGTTGCTGTAGAATCGTATGATGATCGTATTGATCCTGTGGGTGCCTGCGTAGGTATGAAAGGTAGCCGTATTCATGGTATCGTCCGTGAATTGAAAAATGAAAACATTGATGTCATCAACTGGACCAGCAATATCCAATTACTTATTCAACGATCATTGACGCCGGCCAAGATCACAAGTATGGAATTGAATAATGAAAAAAACCATGCAAGTGTATATTTGAAACCCGACCAGGTTTCTCTGGCAATTGGTCGCCGGGGTGTAAATATTAAACTGGCATCTGAATTGACTGGTTTTGAATTGGACGTTTACCGCGATTCCGAAGAAGAAACAGGAGAATTTGACGTTGACCTGGAAGAATTCAGCGATGAAATTGAAACCTGGGTTATTGATGAATTAAAAAGAGTAGGTTGCGATACGGCGAAAAGTGTATTACGATTAACTCCGGAAGAACTGGAAAGAAGAACTGACCTGGAAAAAGAAACGATTGATGAAGTAAGAAAAGTGTTGCAGGCAGAATTTGAAAAAGAATAACGTTGCGAGTGGTCAGTGGTGAATGATGAGTGAAGGCACTCACAACTCACTATTCACAACTCACTATTGACAATTGACAATAAACAAACTGAATGGCAGAAATAAAACTTCCAAGATTATTAGCAGCAGCTAAAGAGTTCAATATCGGACAGGATACCTTAATTGATTTCCTGATCGGTAAATCATTTCCCAAAGATGAGCTGAAACCTACGTCTAAACTGACGGAGGCCATGTACCGTGCTTTGCAATTGGAATTTCAAGGTGATAAGGCTGCAAAAATGAAGAGTGACCAGGTTGATCTTCCGAAAGGCTCACAGGCTGAGGCAAAAAAGAAAAAGGAAGACGAAGAGGTCAACTTCAGAAAAGAAGAGAAAAAAGTTGCAGCCAAAAAGGAAGAACCTGTTGTAGTAGAAGAAGAAAAAGTTATTGTACCTAAACAGGAAGAAGAGCCCAAAGAAGAAGAAATAACAAAAATAGAGGCACCGGAGATTTTAACTCCAAAAGTGATCGACAAAATTGATCTTTCTACAATAGATTCATCTACCCGACCAAAAAAGACGATAAAGAAAAAAGCAGAGCTGGAAGCTGAAGCAGCTCCCCCGGTAGAAGAAAAATCAGAAGAGATTAAAAAACCAATCCCACCGGAAACTCCAAAAATACCAGTACAGGAAAAGGAAGAAAAAGTAGAGAAAGAAGAAGAGAAACAACCGAAAAAAATAGAGAAAAAGGTAGAAGTGCCTGTTGCAAAAGAAGGGCCTGTGCCTGAAGAAGACCTTCCTGCTGTTATTGAAAATATTAAAGCCGAGAAAATTGAAGGGCCCCGGATATTGGGTAAAATTGATTTGCCGGTAAGTAATGATACCAGGCCGGTAAAAGATGAGAAGCGCAAACGGAAACGTATCCCTATCGAGAAAAAAGAAGTAAGACCTGATAATAATCAAAATCAAAACAGGGGTGGCGGTGATAGAAGACCGGGAGGCCCAGGTGGTGGCGGTGGTGGTTTTAACCGCGGTGGCGGCGGTGGTGATCAGCGGGGTAGAACCGGACCTGGCGGCGGTGGTGGTGGTCGCAGACCAATTACTGTGCGCAGGGAAGATAAACTGATTGATGAAAAAGCAATCCAGGAAAAGATCAGGGAAACGCAGGCCAAACTTACCGGTGGTGGTGGAAAGGGTAAAGGATTGAAAGCAAAAATACGCCGTGAGAAAAGGCAGGGACTGGCTGATGCAATGGGCGAAGCAGTTGAAGATAACAAATTGCAGGTAACGGAATTTATCAGTGTAAGTGAATTGGCTAACCTGATGGATGTAAGTTTTGCAGAGGTTATCAGCAAGTGTATGAGCCTAGGTATCATGGTGTCTATCAATCAGCGTTTGGATGCTGAAGTAATAGAACTGGTAGCGAGTGAATTTGGCTTCGATGTTGAGTTTATCAACATGGAGAAGCAAATGGAGATGGAGGAAGAAGAGGATGAAGATGATGAAAGTGAATTGCAATTCCGTTCTCCTATTGTAACGATCATGGGTCACGTTGACCATGGTAAAACATCATTGCTTGATTATATCCGTAGTGCCAATGTAGTTGCAGGCGAGGCAGGTGGTATTACACAGCACATCGGGGCTTACCAGGTAGAATTGGCAAATGGAAAAGAGATCACATTTTTAGATACGCCCGGTCACGAAGCGTTTACCGCTATGCGTGCCAGGGGTGCGAAAGTTACAGATATTGCCGTTATTGTTGTTGCTGCTGATGATGCAGTGATGCCACAGACCCGCGAGGCTATCAGCCATGCCCAGGCAGCTAATGTGCCAATGATATTTGCTATCAATAAAATTGATAAAGACGGAGCTAACCCTGCTAAAATATACGAGCAGCTTTCACAAATGAATATACTGGTGGAAGAATGGGGTGGTAAATTCCAAAACCAGGAAATAGCGGCCAAGAGCGGATTGAATATAGATAAGCTGTTAGAAAAAATATTATTGGAAGCAGAGTTACTTGATCTGAAAGCTAATCCTGCACGTGAAGCTACAGGTACTATCATTGAAGCTTCGCTGGATAAAGGCCGTGGATATGTTGCTACCCTATTAGTAGAAAATGGAACATTGCATGCTGGCGACCTTGTGGTAAGCGGCCAGTATTACGGTCGTGTAAAAGCAATGTTCAACGAAAGGAATAAAAGAGAGGATGATGCAGGTCCATCGGCTCCTGCAGTTATATTGGGATTGAACGGTGCTCCGCAAGCTGGTGAAAAATTCAAAGTATATGAAGACGAGTCGGAAGCAAAAGAAATAGCTAACCGCCGTGCCCAGATATTAAGAGAGCAGGGTATGCGGGCTAAGAAACATATTACCCTGGATGAGATCGGCCGTCGTTTGGCGCTTGGTAATTTCAAAGAATTGAAAATTATTATCAAAGGTGACGTGGATGGTTCGGTAGAAGCTTTAAGCGATTCGCTACAAAAACTTTCAACACCTGAAATATTGGTCAGTGTGATCCACAAAGGCGTAGGTCAGATCAATGAAAGTGATATTGTACTCGCTGAAGCATCTGATGCTATCGTTATTGCATTTAATGTTCGTCCTTCGCAACAAGCGTCAAGGTTGGCGGAAAATGCAGGCATTGAGATTAAGATGTATTCTATTATCTACAATGCGATTGAAGAAGTGAAGAGTGCGATGGAAGGGATGCTGGAACCTACTATCCAGGAAAGGATCGTTGCTAATGTGGAAATTCGTGAGGTGTTTAAATTCGATAAAGCTACTGTAGCGGGGTGTTATGTAACGAATGGTAAGATGAAACGGGACTCCAAGGTTCGACTTATCCGTGATGGTATTGTGATCTATCCTACTGCGGAAGGCGCCAATGCGGAATTAGCATCGCTGAAACGCTTTAAAGATGATGTGAAAGAAGTAATCTCTGGTATGGAGTGCGGATTGACGATCAAAAACTATAGCGATATTAAAGTGGGTGATGTAGTAGAAGCTTACGAACAGGAAGAAGTAAAAAGAACTTTATAAATCTACAAGAGACAAGGCACAAGATTCAAGGGTTCCTTTCTTGTACCTTGTCTCTTTGATCCTTGTACCTTCCACAGAAACTTTTGTTAAATACCTTTCAATGTTTTTACCGGTTTGACCGGTAAAACTACTTTTGAGAATCATGTATACTATAAAAAGAACACTGACTGCCATTTCCCTTTTATTTGCCGGCATAATGACGGCCCAGGCTCAACCAAAAAAGGTGGTGGCTGATAAAATCGTTGCTGTTGTGGGTGACCGCGTTATTCTGCAATCAGATATCAGGAACTCTATTGAAGATGCAAAACGCCAGGGAAGCACAGTTCCTGAAGGAGCCGAATGTATGCTCATGGAACAAGCATTGATATCAAAAGTATTGATGCTGCAGGCAGAAAAAGATTCATTGCCGGTAACGGATGAAGAAGTAGAAGCTGAATTAGATCAGCGGGTACGCCATTTCATCAACCAGGTAGGAAGTCAGCAGGCGCTAGAAGAATA